>JANOHV010000038.1:0-2648 GCA_031406795.1 Candidatus Rokuibacteriota bacterium | reverse complement strand
CCGAACTCGTAGCGGTGCTTCTTGATACTCGGGACGTTCTCGCGTCCTCCCTCTCTCAGGATGGAGCCGAGGATTTCGGCCTCGATCGTCTGGCAGAAGGGGACTCTCACCGCGTCAAACCCGAGAATGGTGGAAGCGGCCCCTGCCAGCTTGGCCATGTCCTTGGCGTTGCAGATCGCCTCGGGCCAGTAGGCGGATACCTTTTCCATCAATTCATACGTGCCCGTTTGGTCGGCCGAGAACACGGCGGGGCGGGGCACCTTTCCTCCCTTGAGCGCGGTGAGGAAGAGCTCTTTTCCTGACATCGCCTGAACAGACATCACTCTCAACCCCCTCTGCGAAACCGCCTAGAGTCCGTAATTCTTCGGGTTGAAACCGGGGATCAGCTTCTTGTAGTCGCCGATGCACTGGTCGATGAAATCTCCTTCCTTCGCGGGGAGCGCTTCCAGGACCGCCACCGCGTCCTTGAGAACCTGGCGCTCGTGGGCCGACATCTTCAGCTTCGCGTCCTTGAGCATGAGCTCGCCCGACTTCAGGCCGGCGGCCTTGGCGCGCGAATAGTAGCTCGTGTCGTTCGCCACGATCGCATTCCCGATCTCCCAGGCATTGTCGGGAGCCAGGATGAAGCCGTGGGTGTCGCGGTACTTGTCCGAAGTCACCAGCATCTCCTGGAGGGCCTTCGCCGTTCCCAGCTCGATGGCCGCGTTCATCATGGCGCAGTCGTAACCCAGGATCTCGGTGAAAACCGCGACGGTTGTCCCGCCGAACATGTCGTGGTACTCCACGGCCTCGTTGCTCCAGAGGTCGCAGCAGGCCATGACGAGATTTCCGAGAAGATCGCTGTGCGCGCAGGCGCTCGTCTTGCCCTCCATCGCGATCGGAATGCCCGTGATGGCCTTGATGATCGGGTCTTCATAGGCGCAGTCCTTCGACGGTCCCTTCGCACCCTGTTCGTACGCCACCAGGGAACGGCCCGCCGCGATGGCCCTCGTGAGGGCGGCAAACGTGTGAGGCACCGACCGGTCCTGGTAGCCCCCGGCCATGAACATGGCGACGTTCGCCTGGGCGCAGTCCGTGTCGCCCCCGGCCGTGACCTTGTATTTGTTGGCGATCTCGACGATGCGCTTCCAGCAGAATTCCATGTCCCGGCTTCCGAGCACGCCGATGCCGAAAAGCACGCCGCGGATGTCGCCGCGCACGATGGCGTAGTCGGTGATCTCTTTTCCGCCGACGCTCTCGATCGAGAGGTTGTCGGCCCCTTCCCGGGCGCTGGTCTCAAAAGTCTTGAAAGCCAGCTCGAGGGCGGTGCAGTCCCTGATGTTCTCTTCCTCGGGCTTGCGGTTGTCGGCGATCGTGGCCCTGATGGCGCTCTTGAGACCGTATTTGCGGTAGTAGTCCTCCATCAGGTGCTTCGTCTGCCCGGCGATCTCGCCTCCCCAGTCCGGATTCTTGGTCATCTGCCAGATGTGTTCCAGCTCGACCTGAATACCGGGTATGCCGAGTTGGACGCACCGGTCGAGGACGTCCTTCACCATACGCTCGTACTCTCTGAGCAGCTTGCGCTTCGTCTCCTCCGAGCCGGGTCTCGGGTGGGGAACGAGCTCAGGGTAAACGTACCCGCCGCCGACCTCGAAATCCCGGCCGTACTTGACGGGAAACTTGGCAGTGCCGAAAATCATCTCGTCTGCGTTGGCATACGCCATCTTCGCGAATTTTTTCGACATCGTATTGTCTCCTTGAGTGAAGTTATCCCACCAGTCAATCCCGCGTACACCTCTTTACATGCCTTTCCTCCCTTCCTTGCGCTCCGACAAATTCCGAACGCAATCCGATCCGCGCGGACCCCACACAGATCCCTTGTGGGCGTTCTCCAGACGAAGGGACTCCTCCCCGTGGCTTGGCGACTTCGAGGCACTACCCCCCGCGCGGCTTCTGACCAGGTGCCCAAGGGATCACGTATTGCGTTTTTAATATATACCTCGGAGAGCATTTTGCAACCGTTGAAAGCTTGATCTTATTTCACCGAAAAACGGCTTCCTGAGTGCCGACAACGGAAAAGCAACAGTCGGCGGCATGGCGCCATTCCCCTCACGTTTGGTCAACATCAACAAACGTTTCCCTGGCACCCGCAAACAGCTCTTCGAGGCGCCGCTCGTTGACGCCCCGGAGCAGCAGATCGTCTACAAGGATCGGGTGCGCCTGAGCTACCGGCAGTTCCGCGAACGGGCGCACCGCCTCGCCGGCGCCCTCGTGCGGCTCGGCGTGAAGCCCGGCAACACCGTCGCCGTGCTCCACACCGTGAATGTCCGGTTCACTCCCGAGCAGGTCCTGTTCACCGTCAACAACGCCGAGGACAACGCAGGGTTTCGCTCGCGTTCGCTGCCGGGACTGCGGCCACGAGTATCTGCTGGCGTACTCGTGCAAGCGGCGCTACTTCTGCACCTCATGCCACACCAAGCGCGCGGTGGCCTTTGCCGAGTGGCTGCACTCAACGGTCCTGTGGCCGGTCGCACACAGCCAGATCGTGCTGACGATCCCCAAGATACTGCGCGCGTACTTCCGCTACGATCGGCGGCTGCTCGGGGATCTGTGCCGCGTGGCCGCCGGGGTGATCGCCGAGAGCTTCCACGTGCTGCTCGGGCAGCAGG
>JANOHV010000022.1:0-6822 GCA_031406795.1 Candidatus Rokuibacteriota bacterium | reverse complement strand
GGGCAGCTGATCCCCGCGCCGCAGGCCCGGCACTGGGTGTGGGGCGCAAAGCCGCGGCGGTTGAGAAAGAAGAGGACCTGATCGCCGCGCTCGAGCGTCTCGCGGGCGGCGTCGAGCAGAGGCGGGGCGATCAGTCGCGGTTCCTCGCCCCGCTGGCCGATCGAGCGGCGGCCGGGGGCGGCATAGTTTCGCAGGTCGAGGATCTCGACCTGCGGGAGCGGCAGGCCGGTGTAGCGCTCGGGCAGGCGCAGCAGCGTGAAGATCCCCTCTTCGGCCAGGTGACGGCTCTCGAGGCTCGGAGTCGCCGACCCCAGGATCACCACGGCGCCGCAATTGGCTGCGCGGACGATGGCCGCGTCCCGGGCGTGGTAACAAGGGGTCTCCTCCTGTTTGAAAGAGGCCTCCTGCTCCTCGTCGATCACGATCAGCCCGAGTCGGGGCAGCGGTACGAAGAGCGCCGAGCGCGTGCCGACGACCGTGCGTACCTCGCCGCGGCGGATTGCGCGCCAGAGATCGAACTTCTCGCCGTCCGAGAGCTGGTGGTGCCAGACGGCGATCGGGAAGGGGAGCCGCTCGCGCAGGTGGCGGATCAGCTGGATGGTCAGCGAGACTTCGGGAACCAGCAGCAGCGCCTGCCGGTCGGGCGGCAGCGTGCGGATCGCCCGCAGGTAGAGCTCGGTCTTGCCGCTGCCCGTGACGCCCTGCACGAGCAGCGGCTTTGCGCCGCCCGCGAGCGCCGGGAGGATCTGCGAGAAGACTGCGGTTTGCGCGGGCGTCAGCGGCGCGGGCTCCACCGCGTCGTCGGGCGGGGGGAGGATGCCGCGGCGGGACCCGGTGCAGGCTAGCGTCACGAGCCCCTTTTTCTGCAGACCCTCGAGAGCGGCGCGGTTGAAGGTGGACGCCGGGACCGGTTTGCCCTGCCCCCGGCAGAGGCCGGCCAGCGCCTCGGCCTGCGCGGGGGCGCGGCGGGCCAGGTCGGGGAGCAGCGCTTCGGCCTCGTCGAAGGGCAGAGCGAGGGTCGCGGTGAGGATCTGGCGCTCGCGGGCGATCGCCTTGTGCGTTCCCTCGTAGTGGACCGACTGCGGTATGGCGGCGCGCAGTACCATCCCGAGGGGAGAGAGGTAGTGGTGCGCGATCCAGAGCATGAGTTCGAGCAGGTCCGGCGGCACGTGCGGCTCGGGGTCGAGCACCCGCTCGATCGGGCGGATGCCCCGGACTTTCGGCTCGCTCGAGAGGCCGACCACGTAGCCGACGTCGCGACCGCCGCGCAGGGGGACCATGACGCGCTGGCCGATGCGCAGACTCCCGCGCAGATGCTCGGGGATGCCGAACTGGAGCGACCCGGGGAGCGCCAGCCGCAGCGCGATGTCGGCATACGCTGCGGGCAGGCCAAAATCCAAAGTCGGCTCGTGGTGGTTCGCGTTGCTGCGCATGGGTCGGTGTCGTCATAGTATCATGAGGCGTTGCGGCGGCCATCGAAGGAGCGGGAGGCAGCGTGAAAATAATCGCGGTTGTCGGGACCGGCAGCGGCTGCGGGAAGACGACCCTCGCCTGTCGCGTGCTGCGGGAGATTCCCGGACTGGGCGCCGTGAAGATTTCGCCTCGGGAGGGCGCAAGTCGGGTCGAGTGGGGAGCCGGAGAACCGGGCAAGGATACGGCCCTCTACGCCGCCCATGGTGCGGTTCGCGTGGCGAGGATCATCGGCCCCCGCGAGGCGGTCGGTTCGACCTGGGAGCTGATCAAGGACCAGTTCGAAGGATGCCGCGGGGTGGTGATCGAAGGCGCAAGCGCGCTGAATCTCCCCGAAGAGCGATTTGTCGTATTCGTGGTTGGTGAATCCACAGACGGGCTTCAGCAGAATAAAGACAGGGCAATCGAGGCCAAATCTACGCTCGTTATTGACAGGTCATCCCACTTTAGTACCGAGGCTCTCGCGGAGCCCATACGCAAGTTCCTGGCGGTTTCCACTAATCAATGATTAGCCACACCAAGAAATCGATTTCATTACCGAATTCCACTTCTGTACCCGGCAGAGTGAGCGGGCGCTGTGGCAAACCTGCCGCGTGCAGAGGTGGTATGAAGCCGATCGTGCTCGCCTCCTCCTCGCCCCGGCGGCGCCTGCTGCTGCGCAGGCTCGGTGTCGCTTTCTCGATTCGGGTCCCCGACGTCGATGAACGTCCGTTGCCGGGCGAACTGCCCGGTCCCCATGTCCGGCGGCTGGCCCTCGCCAAGGCTCGGGCGGTCGCCCGGGGACTCGCCCCGGGGTGCGGGGCGCAGTGGGTCCTCGGCGCGGATACCGTGGTCGTCCTCGACGGGACGATTCTCGGCAAACCGCGCGGCGTCCGGGATGCGCGGCAGATGCTGGCGCGGCTGTCGGGACGGACCCATGAAGTGCTGACCGGCGTGGCTCTCGTTCCCGCCGCCGGCGGCCGGGCGCGCACCGCCGTCGTACGCAGCCGGGTCGCGATGAAACCGTTCACCGAGGCGGTCATCCGCCGCTACGTCGCCACCGGCGAACCGCTCGACAAGGCGGGGTCTTACGCGGTGCAGGGACGGGGCAGGCACCTCGTCGCGAAGGTTTCCGGATCGCTGACGAATGTCATCGGCCTGCCGCTGGAGCGGCTCGGCCGGCTCATGACGGCTGTCGGGGTTCTACCGTAGGGGAGGGGTTCACCCCCTCCCGCCTGTTTGCCGGGAATATTCGCTCAACGGGCGGGGATCAACCCCGCCCCTACGGATTACCGTGCTGTAATTGGTTGCGCTTGACCGGCGCTTGGCTCCTCACTACAATCCCCCGCTATGGCCAGACCGAAGGGAAGCGTCGACATCCGGGCGGACAAGTGCAAGGGTTGCCTGCTCTGCGTCGAGTCCTGCCCCCAGAAGCTGCTGAGAGCCGGCAAGACCCTCAACCGCCTCGGCTACCACCCGGTGGAGTTCGTCGCCGACGGGCGCTGCACCGGCTGCGGCCTCTGCTACTACGCCTGTCCGGAGCCGGATGCGATCGCGGTCACCCCTGTCAATGAGGAGTCCGCGGCCTGAGGCCGGCGGGAGCGCTGACGATGGAACAGAAGCTCATCAAGGCCAACGAGGCGGTCGTCAAGGCCGCGATCCTCGCCGGCTGCCGCTCCTTCTACGGCTACCCGATCACCCCGGCCAGCGAACTGACCGAAGCGGCGGCGAACCTGATGCCGAAGATCGGCGGCACGTTCGTGCAGGCCGAGTCCGAGACCGCGGCGATCAACATGGTCTTCGGGGCGGCAGCCGCCGGCGAGCTGACGATGACCGCCTCCTCGGGGCCCGGGCTCTCGCTGATGCAGGAGGGGATCTCGTACCTCGCGGGCGCCGAGCTGCCCTGCGTGATCGCCGACATCATGCGCGGCGGCCCCGGCCTGGGCAACATCGGGCCGGAGCAGGGCGACTACAACCAGATGGTCAAAGGCGGCGGTCACGGCAACTACCACACGATCGTCTACGCCCCTGCCTATGCGCAGGAGATGTGCGATTTCACGCTGAAGGCATTCGCGGCGGCGCAGACCTACCGCACGCCGGCGATCCTGCTCGCGGACGGCTTCGTCGGCCAGATGATGGAGCCGGTGCGCTTTCCCGAAACCGCGTTCGAGCCCCCAAAGCCCGACTGGGCGGTGCGCGGGGACGCGGCGACGCGGCCGAACCTGATCACGTCGATCTACATGTCGCACGAGGATCTCGAGGCGCACAACCGCCGGCTGATGGCGAAGTACGCCCGCGCCGCCGCCGCGCTGCCCGAGCACCGCGAGTACCAGCTCGAGGACGCCGAGGTGCTGCTCGTCGGCTACGGCATCGTCGGGCGCGTGCTGCGCTCGGTCGTCGACCTGGCGCGCCGCGAAGGGATTAAGGCCGGGCTGTTCCGCCCCGTGACGCTCTGGCCGTTCCCGGAGGCGGCGCTCGGCGAGGTTGCCAGACGCGTCAAGCGCATCCTCGTCGTTGAGCTCTCGGACGGCCAGATGGTGCACGACGTGCGCCTCGCCTCCGGCTGCCGCGTGCCGATCGGCTTCTACGGCCGCCAGGGCGGCATGGTGCCGACGCCGAACGAGATTCTCGAGGTGCTGCGCGGCACCCGGAAGGAGCACCATGTCTATGGCTAAGCCGCCCGCGGCCAAAACCTATACGGCCCCGCCGACCTTCTACAGGAAATTCGAGCGCAAGGACGGCAACCAGGACACGACGCACTACTGCCCTGGCTGCGGCCACGGCCACATCCACAAGTACATCGCCGAGGCGCTGCACGACTTCGGCCTGCAGGACCGCGCGATCGTGATCAGCCCGGTCGGCTGCTCGGTCTTCGCCTACTACTACATCGACGCCGGCAACGTGCAGGTCGCGCACGGCCGCTCGCCGGCGGTTGCCACGGGCCTCAAGCGCGCCAACCCGGACGCCATCGTCGTCGGCTACCAGGGGGACGGCGATCTGGCGGCGATCGGCGGCAACGCGATCCTTCAGGCGGCGTACCGCGGCGAGAACTACACGGTCTTCTTCATCAACAACGCGATCTACGGGATGACCGGCGGCCAGATGGCGCCGACGACCCTGCTGAACATGAAGACCACAACCAGCCCGCGCGGGCGCGGCCAGGGCGAGGGCTTCCCGATCCGCGTTGCCGAGCTGATCAACAGCCTGACCGCGCCGTACTACATCGAGCGGGTCGCGCTCGGCGACAACGCGAACAACCGCAAGGCGCGCGCCGCGGTGCGCAAGGCGCTGCAGTACCAGGTCGACAACAAGGGCTTCTCGCTGGTGGAGATCCTCTCGCCCTGCCCGACCGGCTGGAAGATGCAGCCGGTCGCCGCCGCGAAGTGGACGCTCGAGACGATGCCGAAGGTCTTCCCGCTGGGGGTCTTTCGCGACGGCGGCGGCCCGGAACTCGGCCACCCCTGGTACCGCGCGCAGGTCGCGCTGGCGGATATCCCGAAACTCGCCGGCACCGCGGACGAGAACGCCGCCTGCCTGCTCGAGGAGTGCGGCCGGCCGATCACCGAGGCGCGCGTCAAGATCGCCGGACTCGGCGGTCAGGGCGTGCTGCTGATCGGCCAGTTGCTGGCGCAGGCCGGGATGCTCGCCGGGCGCCAGGTCTGCTGGATGCCCTCCTACGGGCCGGAAATGCGCGGCGGCACGGCTTCGTGCAGCGTGACGATCGCCGACGCCGAGATCGGCTCGCCGCTGATCCAGAATCCCACGGTGCTGGTCGCGATGAACGGCCCGAGCGTCGAGCGCTTCGGCAAGGATATCCCCAAGGGCGGCACGCTGATCTACAACGCCTCGATGGTGCCTGAAACTCCGAGCCTCCCCGGCGTCCGGGTGGTGCCGATCGCCGCCAACGCGATTGCCGATTCGCTCGGCGACCCGCGCGTCCAGAACATGGTGATGCTCGGCGCGGTGCTCGCCTGCGACCCGACGGTCTCGAAGGAAGCCGTCTGGGCCGCGCTGCCACAGGTGGTCAAGTCGCGCCCCGAGCTGATCGAGCTGAACAAGCGCGCCATCAATGCGGGGATCGAAGCAGCGAACACGGCGGTCTAAGCCACTTTTCCTCTCTCGGACCAGAACGGCATGTTTGCCATGCCGTGAAAATGTAATACTGTGTTCTCATGAAATACATCAATGGCCTCGGCGGTACACCGACCTCTTTCCTGTTTTGAACAGACACAAGTAAGAGGACGAAATCGCTGATGGACCAGGCAACCCACAACAAGATCGTCTCCTTCATCTGGGGGATCGCCGACGACGTGCTGCGCGACCTCTTCAAGCGCGGCAAGTACCCCGATGTGATCCTGCCGATGTGCGTGTTGCGGCGCCTGGATGCGGTCCTTGAGCCCACGAAGCAGGCGGTGCTCGACACCAGGAAGATGCTCGACGAGGCCCGCATCACCGAACAGCGCGCCGCGCTCGCCGGCGCCGCGGGGCAGGCGTTCTACAACACCTCGAAGTTCACGCTGCGCGATCTCAAGTCCCGCGGGAGCCAGCAGCAGCTCCTGGCCGACTTCGAGGACTACCTCAACGGCTTCTCGCCCAACGTCCAGGATATCCTCGAGAATTTCAAGTTCCGCAACCAGCTCTCGACGCTCTCCAAGGCCGACGCGCTGGGCACGCTGATCAATAAGTTCCTGGATCCCGACATCGACCTGACGCCGGCCGGCATCGACAACCACGCGATGGGCACGGTCTTCGAGGAGCTGGTCCGCAAGTTCAACGAGGAGAACAACGAGGAGGCCGGCGAGCACTGGACGCCGCGCGATGCCGTGCGGCTGATGGCGAACCTCGTGTTCCTGCCGATCGAGGATAAGCTCAAGTCCGGATCCTACCTGCTCTACGACGGTACCGCCGGCACCGGCGGGATGCTCACTGTGGGTGAGGAGAGACTCACGGATATCGCGACGAAGCGTGGGCTTCAGATCAACTGCCACCTCTACGGCCAGGAGATCAACCCCGAGACCTACGCCGTCTGCAAGGCGGATATGCTCCTCAAAGGCGAGGGCGAAAACGCCGACCACATCGTCGGGGGCGCCGAATGGTCGACTCTCTCGCACGATG
Source organism: Candidatus Rokuibacteriota bacterium (assembly GCA_031406795.1). Lineage (GTDB taxonomy): Bacteria > JAUVQV01 > JAUVQV01 > JAUVQV01 > DATDCY01 > DATDCY01. The sequence goes on along the minus strand of JANOHV010000022.1, from coordinate 258 downwards.
CCTTCCCCGCCATGCAGTTCGACTTCATGATGTCGAACCCGCCCTACGGCAAGAGCTGGAAGAAAGACCTCGAGGCGATGGGCGGCAAGGACGGCATGCGCGACCCACGCTTCAAGGTGATGCACGGCGGCGAGGAGCTCTCGCTCGTCACCCGTTCGAGCGATGGGCAGATGCTCTTTCTCGCCAACATGGCGTCGAAGATGAACGACAGCTCGGCGCTCGGCAGCCGGATAGCCGAGGTTCACAACGGCAGTTCGC
>JANOHV010000024.1:0-3444 GCA_031406795.1 Candidatus Rokuibacteriota bacterium | reverse complement strand
AAGGGGCTCTTCGAGCTGGCCGACGGCGGCACGATCTTCCTCGACGAGATCGCCGAGATGCGTTTCGACCTGCAGGCGAAGCTGCTGCGGGTGATCGAAGAGAAGGCCTTCCGGCGCATCGGCGGGGTCAAGGACATCCAGGTCGACGTGCGCATCGTCACCGCCTCGAACAAGGACCTCGACGCGGAGCGCAAGGCCGGCCGCTTCCGCGAGGACCTCTTCTACCGCCTCAAGGTCGTGCCGATCCTGCTGCCGCCGCTGCGCGAGCGCCCCGAGGACATCGTCCCGCTCGCCGAGTATTACATCAAGGTCTTCAACCGGGAGTTCGCCAAGCAGGTCACCGGACTTGCGCCCGAGGCCGAGCGGGCGCTGCTGCGCTACCCCTGGCCGGGGAACGTGCGCGAACTCAAGAACGTGCTCGAGCGGGCGATCCTGCTGCAGACCGGCACCGTTGTCGGGGCTGACGACCTGCCCCCCGAGATCCTCGGCGCCACGCCGGCCGCGGCGGGACCGGCAACGGGCGATGGCGCCGCCGCGAACGGCGCATTCGCGCTGCCCCCGGGCGGGCTCTCGCTGGAGAAACTCGAGGACGACTTGGTCCGCCAGGCCCTCGAACAGACGCGCAACAACCAGACCCGGGCCTCCCAGCTGCTGGGTATCTCGCGCGACAGTCTGCGCTATCGGATGAAGAAGATGGGGTTGATGGGGGGGGATGAATCGTAGCGTGGACGAGGCGATAGCAGGCTTTCTGCTCGGGGTGCGCCGGAGATGGCTGGTGCGACGGGGCCTCCAGGCGCTGCTGATCGCCGTCGCCGCACAGTATGCGATCCTGGCGGCGACCAGGATCGTGAATCGTTCGTTCCAGCTGCGGCTCCCGGAACTCACGACCGGCATCTATCTCGCCCTGGTGCTGGTGGCCGGCGCCGCGCTGCGCGCCCGCCCGGCCCGGATGGCGCGGGAGGCCGACCGCGCGCTCGGCCTCAAGGACCGGCTCGCGAGCTTCCTCGACCTGGGAGCGCGGCGGGACGTCGACGGCCGCTATCGAGAGGCCCAGGCCGCGGAGACCGCGGCCGCCCTCGATGGGGTCGACCCGGCGGCGGCCGTGGCGGTCCCCCGCTGGCTCTGGGCAGCGCCGCCGCTCTTTCTGTGGATGGTCTACGCGAGCTACTTCGCCTTCTTCCTGCCGCAGCCGCTGCAGTGGGTGCGGCAGTTCCGGGTGGCGGTCACCGGTGGCGCGGGAGGCGGCGCTCCGGAGGGTTCCGCCCCGGGAAAGTCCGCCCCGTCGTCCGGCGACCCGGGGAGCGGTGAAGCCGGCCGCCCGGCGCCGAAGCCCTCCCCCGAGCCGGCCGGCCAGAAGGTCGTCTCGTCGCCGCCGCCGCCGGAGAAGCCCCACCCCGACCTGACGCGCGGAGCCGCGGACCTCGCCGAAACCGCCGGGCAGGCCGGCGGCGGCGCGTCCGGACCGGGCTCCGGGGCGGGGGGCGGCGCGAACTTTCCGCAGCCCGCCCGCCTCTTCTCCGTTCCCGTCGGCTCCGGCCTGACGCCTGTCGGCGCGACCGCGGCCGGGACGGCGACGAAGGGCGGCGGACCGGCCGGCACGGCCCCCCGGGGCCGGGTGGCCTTCAATCTCGTCCCGGGGCGGGGCGCCGGCTCGGGTCTGCTCGGGCCGGGCTCCGGACAGGGGACCGGAAAGGAAGGCGCTCTACGGATCGAGGTCGATTTCGCCACTCTGGCCCCCGAGGTGCGGGAGAACGTCCGCCGCTACTTCGACGAACTGTCGTCACTCTTCACGGGAGGTTCTCTTGGAACTCGGTAAGGAGATGGAAGAGGCCCGCGAGTCGCTGGCCGCCGTCGAGCGGGAGGTGCGCACGATCATCGTCGGCGAGGAAGACACGGTCCGGACCATGATCTCGGCCGTGGTCGCCGGCGGGCACGTGCTGCTCGAGGGCGTCCCCGGGCTGGGCAAGACCCTGATGGTCAAGACGCTCAAGGAGGTCCTCCGACTCAACTACGCGCGCATCCAGTTCACCCCGGATCTCATGCCGGCGGACATCACCGGGACCAACGTCCTCGACATGCGCGGCGGCGAGCGGGAGTTCCGCTTCGAGCCCGGCCCGGTCTTCACGCACCTGCTGCTGGCGGACGAGATCAACCGCGCCGGGCCCAAGACGCAATCCGCGCTGCTCCAGGCGATGGAGGAGCGCGAAGTGACCGTGTTCGGCCGGCACTTCGCGCTGGAGGAGCCGTTTTCGGTGATCGCGACCCAGAACCCGATCGAGCTCGAGGGGACGTACCCGCTCCCGGAGGCCCAGCTCGATCGCTTCCTCTGCAAGCTGATCGTGACCTCCCCGAACCTCGACGAGCTCAAGGAGATCGCCCTGCGCACCACGGGGCCCGCGGCGCCGCGGGCCGCCGCCGTGCTCGACCGGGAAGGGTTGCTGCGCATGCGCGGCCTGATCGCCGGTATCCCGGTGGCGGAGCCCGTGCTGGATTTCGCCGCCCGCATCGTCCGGGCGACCCACCCGGAGAACCCCGACGCGCCGGCGATCGCGCGCACCCACATCCGGTACGGGGCCTCGCCGCGGGGACTCCAGGGGCTGCTGGCCCTCGCCAAGGTCCAGAGCGCCCGCGACCGGCGCTTCCACGTGAGCCGCGAGGACATCCTGCAACAGCTGCTCCCCGTGCTGCGTCACCGGATCCTGCTCACCTTCGAGGCCCAGATGCAGAAGGTCGCGATTGACGAGCTGCTGCTCGAGATCGCGCGGGACGCCGGCAGGCGGGGCTGATGCCGCCCGCCGCGACCGTCACCGCGACGGAGGCGCTGCTCGACGCCCCGCTGCTCGAGCGGCTGCGCCGGCTGGCCGCGTGGCTGCTGCGCCGCCCCCAGCGGGGCGAGTTCCGCGGCGGGGGGGGCGGCGCGACCCCCGAGTTCGAAACCTACCGCCCGTACACGGCGGGCGACGACCCGCGCTACCTCGACTGGAGCGTCTACGCCAGGAGCGAGAAGCTCCTCGTCAAGCTCTATGCGCCCGAGAGCCAGGGGCCCGTCTTCGTGTTGCTCGACACCAGCGCCTCGATGCGCACCGGCCGCGGCGAGAAGGCGCTCTTCGGGGCGCGCTGCGCCGCCGCCTTCGCCTTCCTCAGCCTGTGCGTCCGGCGCCCCGTCTACCTCGGGGCCTTCGCCGAGACCCTCCTCGCCGCCGCTGGCCCGTACCGGGGTCCCGAGTCGCTGGCGGAGTGCCTGCGCTTCTTCTCCCGCGCCCCAACGGGGCAGGGGACCCGTCTCGGCAAAGCCGCGGCCGATTTCCTCGCGCGCACCCGCAACCGGGGCCGCCTTGTCGTGGTCTCGGACTTCTTCCAGGAAGAGCCGCTCGCCCCGCAGCTCGGGGCGCTGCGGGAGCGCGCGGGGCTCCTGCACCTGGCCCGGATCCTCGACGAGCGGGA
>JANOHV010000246.1:0-11989 GCA_031406795.1 Candidatus Rokuibacteriota bacterium | reverse complement strand
CTGTCATTTGAACTGTATGACAGACATGATGCCAGATCGCAGCCCTATGTCAACTCACACTTTCTTGTCGTGCACCCGGGCATCGCCCTTTCATTGACGAGTTCCCGAAGCCTGTGGCAAACTGACACGTTACAGACTGGTAAGGGCCGGGACAGAGACAGGAGGACCTGAGCATGTGGGCGATCATTCTCGCCGGGGGGAGAGGCACCCGCCTTCGGCCCCTGACGCTCGCGCGACCCAAGCCGGTCGTGCCGCTCGCCAACAGACCGTTCCTTGCTTACCAGCTCGAAGCGCTGCGGGCCGCGGGCATCCGCAAGGTGGTCCTGAGCCTCTCCTATCGGCCCAAAGATGTGCAGGCGGCAATCCGCGGTTTCTGCCCGCGCGGCATCTCCCTGGACTACACGGTGGAGGACGAGCCCCTCGGTACCGGCGGGGCGGTGCGGTTCGCGGCGGCGGGTCGCGAGGGGACCCTGGTCGTCCTCAACGGCGATGTCTTCAGCACCATCGATCTGCGCGCGGTGCTGGCGTACCACACGGCCAAGCGCGCGCAGGCGACCATCGTGCTCACCCCCGTGGAGGACCCCACTGCCTACGGGCTCGTGCAGCAGGCCCGCGACGGCCGGGTGCAGGGCTTCCTCGAGAAGCCGAGTTGGGAAGAAGTCAGCACCAACACCATCAATGCCGGGGTCTACGTCATCGAGCCCGAACTGCTGCGCTTCTTCCCGCCGGGACCCTGCTCGATCGAGCGAGACTTCTTCCCGCGTCTTGTCCAGGAGAAGATTCCCTTCTACGGCTATGTCCACCCCGGCTACTGGCTCGATTTCGGCACCTCGGAGAAGTACCTCCAGGCTCACCGCGATCTGCTCGACGACCCGCGGTGGGTGCATCGCGGCTATCGCCGCCGGGGCACCGGGCTCTGGGTCGCCCCGGGCGTCCGCACCGGCGAGCGGCTGCTGGCGCTGGGCCGGGCCCTGATCGGCCCGAAGACGGAGTTCGGCGATGGGGTCCAGCTGCACAAGTCCGTGGTCATCGGCAGTTCCTGCCGCATCGGTTCGCAGGCCGTGCTCGAGAACTGCGTGCTCTGGGACGGCGTGCAGATCGGGGAGGGCGCGCGACTCAAAGGGTGCATCGTCGGCAACGGCGCGAGGATCGGCGCCCACGTCATGCTCAACCGGCTGGTGCTCGGCGCCGATGCCCTGGTGCCGGACTACAGTCGCCACCATCGGGCCGACGCGGAAGACTGAGGCGGGGCGTGGGCGAGAGCGTGGTTATCGGGGTCGACCTGGGGGGGACGAATCTCCGGGTGGCCGGCGTTGGGGCGGGCGGCGACATCGTCGAACTCCACCGCGAACCGACCCTGGCCCGGGAAGGTCCGGCGCCGGTGATCGAGCGCATTGTCGCGGCCGTCGGGCTGGTGCGCGCGCGCATCGCCGAAGCCGGCGGGTGCGTCCGGGGCGTGGTTCTCGGAGCGCCGGGGATCATCTCGGCCCGCGAGGGCACCGTGGTCGCTTCACCGAACCTGCCGGGCTGGCACGAGGTGCCGCTGCGCGAGAGGGTCGCGGCGGCGATCGCGCTTCCCGTGCTGCTGGAGAACGATGCGAACGCCGCGGCCTACGGCGAGTACTGGCGCGGCGCGGGCAAGGGCTGCTCGAGCATGGTGCTGCTGACGCTCGGCACCGGGGTCGGCGGCGGTCTGGTGCTCGGCGGGGAGCTCTGGCGCGGGGCCGATGGGATGGCCGGCGAGATCGGCCACATTACCGTCGAACCCGGCGGTCGGACCTGTCGCTGCGGCAACGCCGGGTGTCTGGAGACCTATGCCTCGGCCAACGGGATCGCGGACAGTTACCGTGAACTCTCCGGGCTGGAGGAAGTGGTTTCCGCCGAGGAGGTCCACCGCCGGGCGCTCGAAGGGGACCCGAACGCGCGGCAGGCCTACCGTGAGGCCGGCCGTTCCCTCGGGCTGGCGTTCGCCGCACTCGTCAATCTGCTCAACGTCGAGCTGATCATCATCGGCGGCGGTGTGCTGCCCGCCTGGGATCTGTTCCTGCCGGCCGCCGAGCAGGAAATGCGCCGCCGGGCGTTCGTGGCGCTGGCGACGCGGGTTCGCCTCGCACCGGCTGCGCTCGGCGATCTCGCCGGCGTCACCGGCGCCGCCGGACTGCTCTGGCGCCAACTGGCGCCGCCGGCGGACACAACGAACAACAGCGTGCTGGAACACTCATGAAACGGGCACGGCGGTCATCCAGGAACCGGCTATCCGGGAACACATGCCGGGCGGAGGGATGTCCGCAGCGTCAGGACCCCGCAGTCTGCGCGCGAACGAATGACATGACACTTTTCAGGGGGAGATGAAATCCGATGGTGTTCAACGCAATTTGGGGACTGTTCTCGAACGACCTCTCCATCGATCTGGGCACGGCGAACACGCTGGTCTACCAGAAAGGCAAGGGGATCGTCATGGACGAGCCCTCGGTAGTGGCCGTTCACAAAGACACCAATCGCGTGCTCGCGGTCGGCAAGGAAGCCAAGAACATGCTGGGCCGGACGCCCGGGAGCATCGTCGCCATCCGGCCGATGCGCGACGGCGTCATCGCGAACTTCGAGATCACCGAGGCGATGCTGCGCTACTTCATCCAGAAGGTGCACAACCGCAAGACGCTGGTGCGCCCGCGGATCGTGATCAGCGTTCCGTCCGGCATCACGCAGGTTGAGAAGCGCGCGGTGCGCGACTCGGCGCAGTCGGCCGGGGCGCGCGAGGTCTACCTGGTCGAGGAGCCGATGGCCGCGGCGATCGGCGCCGGAATGCCGATCCAGGAGCCCTCGGGCAACATGATCGTCGACATCGGCGGCGGCACCACCGAGGTTGCCGTGATCTCGCTCTCGGGGATCGTCTTCGCCAAGTCGATCCGCATCGCCGGCGACGAGATGGACGAGGCGATCGTGAACTACGTCAAGCGCAAGTACAACCTGCTGATCGGCGAGCGCACGGCCGAGCAGATCAAGATCGAGATCGGCTCGGCCTTCCCGATGGAAACCCGCCAGTCGATCGATGTCAAGGGCCGCGATCTCGTGGCCGGCATCCCGCGCACGCAGAGCATCTCCGACAGCGAGATCCGCGAGGCGATGCTCGAGCCGGTGAACGCGATCATCGACACGATCAAGATCGCCCTCGAGCGCACGCCGCCCGAACTCGCGGCGGACATCGTCGACAAGGGGATCGTGCTCGCCGGCGGGGGCGCGCTGTTGCGCGGGCTCGACGCGCTCATCCGCGAAGAGACCGGTCTGCCGATCACCATCGCCGAGGACCCGCTGACCTGCGTCGTTATCGGCACCGGCAGGGTGCTCGACGAACTCGATCTCCTGCGCCAGATCCAGATTTCCTAAATGCTCTGGCGGTTTCTCGCGCGCCGGCGCCGGGTGTTGACCGTGCTGCTGGTGCCGCTTGCCGCCTTCGCGTCGGTGACGTCGACCGTCCGCCGGTCCTCGGGCAGCGGCCCGCTCGAGGCGGCGGCCGCCGTCGTCTTCGCCCCGCTGCAGGGGGGGGCGACGGCGGCCGTCTCGTGGTTCGACGGTTTCTGGGGTCTTTTCGGCGGCGCGGGGCTGCGGCGCGAGAACGACGAACTGCGCCGCGAGCTGGAGGGGCTGCGGCGGGAGGTTCAGGAGAGCCGCGAGCGCGTCGCCGCGGCGTCGCGTCTGGAGCGGTTGCTCGAATACCGCGCCGGCGCCGCCTACCGGATGATCCCTGCGGGAGTCATCGGGCATGATGCGAGCGGGCTGTACCGGACGGTGCTCATCGACCGGGGTTCCTCCGCCGGTGTCGAGCCGCAGCAGGCGGTGCTCGCCCCCGACGGGGTGGTCGGGCGGGTGATCAAGGTCTTTCCCCGCTCCGCGCTCGTGCTGCTGGTCACCGACCGTTCCTCCGGGATCGACGCGATCGTGCAGCGGACCCGCGACCAGGGGGTCGTCCAGGGACGCGGCGGGTCCGGCTGCGAGCTCAAGTACCTCGACCGGTCCGCCGAAGTCGAAGTCGGCGACTACGTCGTCACCTCGGGGATGGGCGGGAAATTCCCGAAAGGGGTCTGGATCGGCCAGGTCAGCGGGGTCAACCGCGGGGGCGATCTTTTCCAGAGCGTCGATGTCCGTCCGTCGGCGCGCCTGGAGCGCCTCGAGGAAGTCCTCGTGGTGACCGGTTCGCCGGAGGGAGGGGGATGAGGAGCCACCTGGCCGCTGCGGCGCTCGCGCTCGCACTGCTGACGCTTCAGACGAGCGGCGGGGCGGGCGGCCACTTCGGTCTGCGCCCCGACCTGGTGCTGCTCTTCGTACTGGCGAGCGGCATGCGCCGCGGTGAAACCGCCGGGGCGCTCTGGGGCATCGCGCTCGGCTTCGTCGAAGACACATTCTCCGCGGGGCTGCCGGGGGTCAATCTGCTGACCAAGGGGCTCCTCGGATTCGCCGCCGGCTCGCTCAGCGATCAACTCGACTGCGACAACCCCAACACCCAGGCGATCGTCGCGGCGCTCGCAACGCTGATTCAGGGCGCGGTTCAGCTGGCGCTGCTCGAGGTGTTTTCCGCGGGCCGGGGCGTCCTCGCACCCTTTCTCGGCACGATCGCCCCCGCGGCGGCGCTCAACGGCGCGCTGCTGCCCGCCGCCGTCTTCGCGCGCCGTGCTTTCCTGCGCTGGCGCGCCCGTCGGTTCGCGCCAGCCGGCGCCTAGGGGGGTGGGTGACGCACGAGGACCAGGGTCAGCTCCAGCAGCGCATTTTCGCCCAGCGCCTGCCGTTGTTCACGGTGCTGGTGAGCCTCGTCTTCGGGCTGCTGGTGCTGCGTCTGTACTACCTGCAGATCGTCCGCGGCCGGCATTTCAGCCGCCTCGCCGAGGAAAACCGCATTTCCCTGATCAGAGTCCGCGCCCCGCGCGGCATTGTCTTCGACCGGCACGGCAACGTCCTCGTCACCAACCGGCCGAGCTTTTCCGTGAGTCTCGACCTTGATGCCGTGCGCGATCTCGATGCCACGGTCGCCGCCGTGGCTGCGGCCCTCGGTCTCGATCACGCCGAACTTGCCGGCAAGGTGCGCGCCGTCGAGCCCTTCCGACGCTTCGAGCCGGTGCGCGTCAAGGACGACGTCGGACGCCAGGAGGTGGCCGCGCTCGAGGCGCTGCGGTACGAGCATCCGGGAGTACTCGTCGAGGTCGAGCCCCGGCGCAGTTACCCGCACGGGACGCTGGCGTCGCACGTGGTCGGATACGTGGGGCAGATCAGCGCCGCGGAACTCAAGGCCCGCGCCGACCTCGGCTACCGCATGGGGGACTACATCGGCAAGATGGGCATCGAGAAGGAGTTGGACGCGGAACTCAAGGGACGCGACGGCTTCCAGCAGATGGAAGTCGACTCGCTGGGCCGCGGGATCAAGGTGCTCTCGAGCATCCCGCCGATCCCCGGCCACTCGGTGACGCTGACCATCGACCTGGCCCTGCAGCAGGTTGCCGAGGAGCTGCTCGCGGGGATCGCGGGCGCCGTGGTGGCCATCGACCCGCGCGACGGCAGCGTGCTCGCCGCCGTGAGCAGCCCCGCGATCGACCCGAACAGCTTCAGCCACGGCTTGAGCCAGGAGGAGTGGGACCGGCTCAGCCACGACGAGCGTCACCCGCTGCAGAATCGCATCGCCCAGGCCCAGTACCCGCCCGGATCGGTCTTCAAGATATTGACCGCGGCCGCCGCGCTCGAGTCGGGGGCGATCACGACCGCCACCAGCTTCTCGTGCCGCGGCGCCATGCGCTACGGGAACCGCGATTTCCGCTGCTGGAAGAAGGAAGGGCACGGCGAGGTCTCGCTGCACCGCGCGCTTGTGGAATCCTGCGACGTCTATTTCTACCAGGTGGGCCTCAAGGCCGGGATCGATGAGATTGCCCGGGTGGCCCGGGAGTTCGGTCTCGGCAAGGCCACGGGGCTGGAGTTGGGGAGCGAATCTCCGGGGCTCATTCCCGACTCGGCCTGGAAGCGCCGGGTGCGCAAGGAGCCCTGGTACTCGGGCGAAACGCTCTCCGCGGCGATCGGCCAGGGCTACGACCTGGTGACCCCGGTCCAGGCGGCGATGCTGGCGGCCACGGTTGCGAACGGCGGGAGCGTCTACCGCCCGCACCTCATCCGCAGGGTGGCCGACGGCGCGGGGTCGACCGTCAGGACCGGAGCGGTGATCGTCGAGCGCACGGTGCGACTGAAACCGGGAACGCTCGACGCGATTCGAGGCGGACTCTGGGGGGTGGTGAACGAACCGGGCGGCACGGGGGCGGGTGCGCGCGTTCCCGGGTTGGCGATCTCCGGAAAGACCGGCACGGCGCAGGTGGTGCGGATGGCCGCGAAGGGCGAGCGTCAGGCGGCGGGCGGGCTCAAGTCCAAGGACCACGCCTGGTTCGTCTGTTACGCCGGGAATGGCACGACCCAGGTTGCGATCGCCGTCATCATCGAACACGGCGGCCATGGCGGCGCGGTCAGCGCACCGATTGCACGCAGACTTCTGACCGAACTCAAAAGCCTGGGCTACTTCCAGGAGTCGATCGCCCGCGCGAACGCGTTCCCCGCGGCGACGGACGCGGAGGACTCCCCGTGATCGACCGGCGGCTCTTGCGCGACTTCGACTGGGTCATGCTCGGCTTGACGCTGGCGCTCGCCGCGGTCGGCGCGGTCGGGGTCTACAGCGCCACCCATGCGGCCGAAGGCGTGTCGCCGCTTTTCTACGATCACCTGCGGCGGCTCGGCGTGGGGCTCGCGGCGCTGCTGCTGGCGACGCTCGTCGACTACCACGTGATTCTGCACTTCGCGTGGATCGCGTACGGTTTCGGGCTCGCGGCGCTGGTGGCCGTCGACGTGGTGGGCATGGTCGGCATGGGCGCGCAGCGCTGGCTTTCGCTCGGCGTGGTGAGCATCCAGCCGTCGGAATTCTTCAAGCTCGCGCTGGTGCTGGTCATCGCCCGCTACTTCAGCGGGCTGCGCAAGCCGTCGCCCTTCGCGTGGTCCGACATCTGGCCGATCGTCGTCGCGACGGCGGTCCCGTTCCTGCTGGTGATGAAACAGCCGGATCTCGGCACCGCGATGATCATCGCCGGCATCTTCGTCGTCATGCTCTTCGTCGCGGGCGTGGATGTCCGCCTGTTCGCCTGGAGCGCCGGCGGCGGCCTCTCGGTCGCGGGAGCGCTGTTCGGGCTCAACGTGCTCGGCGTCTTCAACCCGCTGGGCCTGCTGCACGACTACCAGATCAAGCGCATCAGGGTGCTCTTCGACCCGGATCTGGATCCGCTCGGCGCCGGGTATCACATCAGCCAGTCGAAGATCGCGATCGGGTCGGGAGGGCTCACCGGCAAAGGCTTCATGGAGGGGACGCAGAGCGGCCTGAATTTCCTGCCGCAGCAGCACACCGACTTCATCTACTCGGTCGTCTCGGAGGAGTGGGGGTTTCTGGGATCGGTGGCGGTGATCGCCCTGATGGTACTGCTCATCCTGTGGGCGGTCCAGACGGCGCGGAAGGCCCGTGATTTCACCGGCAGCCTGTTGGCGATGGGGGTGGCGACCATTTTCTTCCTGCACTGCGCGATCAACATCGGGATGACCACGGGGATACTGCCGGTTGTCGGCATCCCCCTGCCGCTGCTGAGTTACGGCGGTTCCTCGGTGCTGACGACGTTCGCGGGGATCGGCCTGATCATGAACGTGAAGATGAGGCGGTACTTGTACGGGTAGTCGGTCGGGAGGGGATGAACCCCTTTCTGCGCTCAGACGGTTTCGCCGTAGGGGCGAGGTTGATCCCCGCCCGGCTACAACGTGATGTATTTCAGGAGTCTGGCGTATTGATCCGCGGGTGTCGACGCCGAACCCGGCGGCTTGTCCAGCGCGCCGACGCCGTGAAAATCCGAGCCGCCGGTGGCGAACAGGTCGTATTTTGCGCACATCTTGAGATAGCGCGAGACATCGACGAAGTCGTGCTTGGGGTGGTAGACCTCCAGCCCGCGGACACCGAGGCGCACGAGATATTCGATGAGTTCATCGCGCCGGGTCAGCCCGGGGTGGGCGACGACGGCGACTCCGCCCGCCTCACGGATGAGATCGATGGCCTCGCGCAGCGTGAGCAGCTGCCGCTGCACGTAGGCCGGCCGGCCGGCCCCGATCCACCGCTGAAAGGCCTCGCCGTGGCTGCCGACGTGACCGAGACGCACCAGCGCCGCGGCCAGGTGCAGCCGCCCGACGATGTGGCCGCCCGTCTGCGCCTGCACGTCCTCGAGCGTGATCCCGACGCCGAGCTTCCCCAGGGCGGCCAGCATCTTCTCCATCCGGTCGATGCGCTCCCCGGCCAGCTGGTCGAGCGCGTTCTGCAGCGGACGGCCCTTGGTGTCGATGCCGTAGCCGAGGATGTGCACCTCGTCGGAACCGATGCCGACGCCGAGTTCCATGCCGGGGATGAAGGTCATTCCCTCGCGCCGACAGGCTTCCCGGGCTTCAGGTACGCCGCGGACGCTGTCGTGATCGGTCAGCGAGACGATCGTGACCCCGGCCGCGTGGGCGCGCAGCACCAGATCGGCGGGCGAGAGTGCTCCATCGGAGTGGACGGAGTGCAAATGCAGGTCGATCGTGGCCCCCGCGTCAACCCGCGGTGCTGCCGGAATCTGCGGGCGGGCCGGCGATCCTTTGCGGTACTTCAAGGGAGCACCCCCGATCAGCAACGAAACGGTGGAGCGGGCAGCGGGATTCGAACCCGCGACACCAAGCTTGGGAAGCTTGTACTCTACCAACTGAGCTATGCCCGCCCGGTTCGGCTTCTTGTCTCTGGGCGACATCATACAGCCGATCGCGCCGAAGTCAATATCCGGCTGGCGCGCAGCGCCGCCGGACTTGCATTTATCGGTGTAGCCGCCTATATTCACGCTCCGTTCGTCAGACTAAAGGAGCAGCCATGCCGATTTACGAGTATCAGTGCGATACCTGCGGTTCACAGAGGGAACTCATTCTCAAGCACGGCGAAGTCGCGCGTCCGACATGCAGCACCTGTCGCAAGCGCATGCGGCGCGTAATCTCCAAGACGGCCTTCATTCTCAAAGGTTCCGGGTGGTACGTGACGGACTATCCGAGCGACGCGCGCAAGAAGGGAATGGCTGGCGAGAAGCCGCACCCTGCGGCGGAGACCGCCGGGGGGAAGCAGGAAGCCGTCTCCTCCGAGAAAAAGCCGGCAGCCGGGGAGAAGAAGGAGTCCGCCACCGCGGAGAAGAAGGCAGGCGCCGCGGAGAAGAAGGCGCCGTCCGGCGGCGCCAAGGAAAAAGGGGAGTCGAAAAGGCGGCGTTGACGCCGCCGTTCTGCCAGTCTGTCATTTATTCATGACAGATCGTCAGGTTTTCCGCCTCGTACTTGTGAGTACACGCACACCTCGGTTCAATCATCGTGAAAAACTCGGTCGAGCGCCCGGTGAAGGGTATTCCGTGTTTGGCATGAAAAGTGCTTTAAACCCCTGGAGTTCGAAAAGGGCCTGATGGAGTCCTGACGGCCTGGGAGTGCCTGCGCTCTTTGCAGGCCTGTTATGGGGCGCGGGCCTGGCCAGCGGAGGCCGGCTCAAGACAAGGGACCGGGGAGGAAGAGTGGCATGAGTGACATCGTGATGTTCGCACTGGGGTGCGGAGTGCTCGGGGTGGTGTACGCGCTGGTCACCGCCAGCTGGGTGATCAAGCAGGACGCCGGGAGTTCGCGGATGCAGGCGATTTCCGCGGCGGTCCAGGAGGGTGCCGAGGCCTTCCTCGCCCGTGAATACAAGGCGGTCGGTATTGTCGGTATCGTGATCTTCGGTCTGCTGTTCTTCATCGGGACCTGGTCGGCGATCGGCTTTGCGGTCGGTCTTATCGGCTCAGCGCTGGCCGGCTACATCGGCATGATGGTGTCGGTGCGCGCCAACGTGCGCACCACCCAGGCCGCAACGCGGGGCCTGCAGGCCGCGCTGAGCCTGGCCTTCAAGGGCGGGTCCGTGACGGGCGTCGTCGTGGTCGGCCTCGGCATCCTCGGCATCGCCGGGTTCTACGCGATCGTCAAGGGCGCCGCCCCCGAGCAGGCGTTCCACGCGCTGGTCGGGCTGGGCTTCGGCTGCTCGCTGATGAGCGTGTTCGCGCGCATCGCCGGCGGCATCTACACCAAGGCCGCCGACGTCGGCGCCGACCTGGTCGGCAAGGTCGAGGCCGGCATCCCCGAGGACGATCCCCGCAACCCCGCCGTCATCGCGGACAACGTGGGCGACAACGTCGGCGACTGCGCCGGCATGGCCGCCGACCTCTACGAGACCTACACCGTGACGCTCGTCGCGGCGATGCTGCTCGCCAAGTCGATCTTCGGCCCCGCCAGCCCCTGGGTCGAGTTCCCGCTGCTGCTCGGCGGCGTCTCGATCATCGCCTCGATCATCGGCACCTACTTCGTCCGGATGGGCAAGAGCCAGGACATCATGGGCGCCCTCTACAAGGGCCTCGCGGTTGCCGGTATCCTCGCCGCCGGCGCTTTCTACGGCGTCACCACCTGGTTCTTCGGCAAGCTCAGCCCGGCCGAGCAGATCATGAGCCCCGGCTCCGTGTTCTGGACCGCGGTCGTCGGCCTGGTGTTGACCGGTCTGATCGTCGTCATCACGGAGTACTACACCGCCAACAAGTACCGTCCCGTGAAGGCCATCGCCCAGGCCAGCCTGACCGGTCACGGCACCAACGTCATCGCCGGACTGGCGATGAGCATGGAAGCGACCGCCCTGCCCGCGGCCGTGATCGTCGCGGCGATCCTCTCCGCCTACGCCCTCGGCGGCGGCATGTCCGGCAACCCCGGCGGCGGGCTTTTTGCGATCGCGCTCTCGGCGGTCTCGATGCTCTCGATGACCGGGATCGTCGTCGCGATCGACTCCTACGGCCCGATCACCGACAACGCCGGCGGCATCGCCGAGATGGCTGAGCTCCCCTCCTCGGTTCGTGACATCACCGACCCGCTCGACGCGGTCGGCAACACCACCAAGGCCGTCACGAAGGGTTACGCGATCGGCTCGGCCGCCCTCGCCGCCCTGGTTCTGTTCGCGGAGTACGCCCGGGAGCTCGGCACGGGAGCGAACGCGGTTCCCTTCGACCTCTCGAACCCCTTCGTCATCGCCGGTCTCTTCATCGGCGGTGCGATCCCCTACTACTACGGCGGCCGGCTGATGCTCGCCGTTGGTCGTGCCGCTGGTGGCGTTGTCGTCGAAGTTCGTCGTCAGTTCCGCGAGATCAAGGGGATCATGGAAGGCACCGGCAAGCCGGAGTACGGTAAGTGCGTTGACATCGTCACCCAGTCCGCGCTCAAGGAGATGATGATCCCGGCGCTCATCCCGGTGGCCGCTCCGATCGTGGTCGGCTTCGGGTTCAACTTCATCTCTCCCGGTGCGGGTCCCGTCGCCCTCGGCGGCATGCTGATCGGCTCGATCCTGACCGGGCTCTTCCAGGCCATCGCGATGACCTCGGGCGGCGGCGCCTGGGACAACGCGAAGAAGTCCTTCGAGAACGGCGTCATGGATGACAAGGGCGTCATGCACAAGAAGGGCAGCGACGGCCACAAGGCTTCGGTCACCGGCGATACGGTCGGCGACCCCTACAAGGACACCGCGGGTCCGGCCATCAACCCGATGATCAAGGTCATCAACATCGTTGCGCTGCTGATTGTTCCGCTGCTGCTCAAGATGAAATAAGTCCCGTTCCCGACGCTCAAGGCTGCCCGGGATTGCTTCCGGGCAGCCTTTGGCGAGACCTTTTTCGGCGGTTGAAATGCCTCCCCTGCTGCTGGATCCGCGCGTCCGCGCGGATCTGGGTGTTCCCCAGGGCCCTGTCATCCACTGATCTAAGGAATTACTAAAGCTCAGCATTATTTGTCTCTGGACACCCGCTTGGTGTTTGTGTACGGTAATCGGCATGTTGAACCGTGAGCGGGAAATTGTCCGCACGGTAGTGGTTCGACT
>JANOHV010000241.1:0-13126 GCA_031406795.1 Candidatus Rokuibacteriota bacterium | reverse complement strand
TTTGGCGACAGACAGGTCGCCAAGAGTTGCGGGATTGCCCGCAGCACCGTCGGGGAGTACCTGCGGCGAGCGCGGAAAGCTGGCTTGTCGTGGCCGCTGCCTGAGGAACTGACTGAGACCCGGATCGAGCAGTTGTTGTTTCCGCCGCTGTCGGTCATCGCGACCGCGGGCCGGCCTTTGCCGATCTGGGCCGATGTGCACCACGAGCTTCGTCGCAAGAAAAACGTAACCTTGGCGCTGCTCTGGGAGGAATACAAGGAGCAGTGCCCGCAAGGATTTCAGTACAGCTGGTATTGCGATCTGTACCGGGCCTGGGCCGGCAAGTTGCATCTGTGGATGCGCCAAGAGCACAAGGCCGGGGAAAAGACCTTCGTCGATTACTGCGGGCAGACGGTGCCGATCACCGACCCGGCTGACGGTACCGTGCACGAGGCAGCGGTGTTCGTTGCCGTCCTGGGGGCGTCCAGCTACGCCTACGCCGAGGCGACCCGGACGCAGCAACTGCCGGACTGGATCAACGCGCATGAGCGCGCCTTTGCCTTCTTTAACGGGGTGAGCGAGTTGGTCTGCCATGACAATTTGAAAAGCGGCGTGACGCGGTCCGCGATCGTCAGGTCGAGCAGTTCAAGCCCTCGCTCGAATGCCGCAGTGCTATTCTTCGCATTGCGGCCGCGCCAGGAGATCGTCCGCTCGATCTCGCTGCCGATGTTGGCCATCTGCTCGACCAGCGGCAGCCCGAACCAGCGGCCGGCGGCGAGTTCTCGGTGCATGATCGTCATCGCCGCACCAGGCGCATCACGATATCCCGGATCCGCTCTCGCACGGCCGGGTCATCGACTCCCCGGCTTCTGTTGCCGGACCCCGGACGCAGATTGATCATCGAGTCGAACTCCAGCCAGTCCTCGCCGGCGATGTCCGGGTAGAGGTTGATTCCCCACAGATCGCGCTGCGCCGATCCGTTTTCCAGCAGAAGCGCCTCCTGATCCGAGTGAAGTTCGGCATCGATTGCCATGAAACCGGCCTCGATATCCACCACAGCCTTGACCAGGGTCCCGAATCCCCGTTCGGCCATGTCTTTCAGCTCTGCAATATCAATCCGGTCTCGAACGATCTTCATCGCTCAGCCCCTCCAGGGACGGTTGCTAGGAAGAAACGCTCACGAGCCTCCGCCGATCCCATCGCAGGAGAGTGCCGGCGAGCGCCTCATGACAATGCGGTCACGGCACAAGCCATAATAGGGCTGGGAGATATATATTCAAGCAATTTTACATGGTTGTGCCAACTTGGCCTCGCCAGGACACGTGCTTGTTCAGAGAGACCGCGAGAGTGTTTTCCGGCCGGGGTCGACGAGATCCTGTGGGCAGCCCGCGGTCACGTGAGCAGTTGCGCGGATCACGGCAGACCCGCCAGCCAGCGCTCGGCCGAGGCGACCAGGATCCCCTCCCCTTTCCCGGCGGCTCTCCGCGAGATGCCGGGCACGTTCACCAGCTGGATCGCCGGGATCCCGAGGGCCTTCTTCATCTTGATGAGCGCCGGGGCGGGTTCGGTCTCAGAGAGCTTCGCCTCGATGAGCACCAGCGGGGCCTTGCCGCGGACCAGCAGAAAGTCCACCTCGCTCTTCTCGCGGTCGCGGACGAAGTGCAGTGAGAACTCGCCGGCGCCGGCCTCGGTCCAGGCGGTCACGGCTCGGAGCAGGTGTACCGCGACGAGGTTTTCGAAACGCGCCGCCGGGTCGGGGACAGCTGCCCAGTCATAGAAATAGAGCTTCGGCTCCTTGCGCAAGCCGCGCGCCAGGGAGCCGCGCCACGGGGTCAGCATAAAGACGAGGAAGAAGTTCTGCAGGATCTCGAGCCAGTTCTTGACGGTGTCGAAGGCGGTCTTCATGTCCTCGCGTAGCGCGTTCGTGGAGAGCAGCCCGCCGACCCGCTCGCGCAGCAGGGCGGCGAGGGTTTCGATCCGGCTGACCTGGTGCACGTGGGTGAGGTCCCGGATGTCCTCGCGGATCACCTGGTTGCGGTAGGTCTGCGCCCAGCGCCGATAGAACGACTCCTCGCCGGTGTTGAATGGCTCCGGAAAGCCGCTCAGTGTCTCAAGCGCATGCCAGGCATCGCGGGATGCCGCGCCGGCCGTCGGCAGTTCATCGGGGGCGGCGAGAAAATCCTCGAGCGAGCGCCGCGGGGCCGTGGCGAGCTCGCCGATCGTCAGCGGAAACAGGCGGTGGAGAAAATAGCGCCCGGCCAAGCTATCGCCGCCCTTGCGGTAAAGGTCGAGGCGTCCGCTGCCGGTCACGAGGAATCGGAAGTCCGCATGCGCGTCGTCGAAGGCACCCTTGAGGTATGACTTCCACAACCGATATTTGTGCAACTCGTCGAAGACCACCAGCGGCCTGACGCCCAGGGGACGGTCGATTTCCTTAAAGAACGAGGGCGTGCGGGTGAGCAGCAGGCGGTCTTCCGGGATGTCGTAGTTCCAGTAGCGCGAGGCCTGATGCCGCCCCATCAACATCCTGGCGAGCGTCGTCTTGCCGGTCTGACGGGGGCCGGCGACAAACGACATTTTATCGTAACGGTCCAGGTCGGCAGCTAAAACGCTCTCGAGGTCTCGTGATATCATCCCTGAATTATTCGACAGTACTCGAAAATTGTCTATAACTATTTTCTAGTGATATGTAATATTGTCGCCATGGTCTTCCCGCTGCAATCCACCGGGTTGGTGGTTGTTGTTGATGCAGTAGAGATTGGTCGGATTTTGACTTTGGTGTCCATCATGATCTCCCGTCGTGCCGTTCATGCCACTCCGGCGGCATAGAGCTCGCGTCTCTCCTCGAGGGCCGGCTTCAGAACCAGAGACGGGTTCGTGCCGTACTGCGCTGCCTCACCTCGAAGGTAACCTCCCTGCCGTGCTCGACCAACTCGAGATGGGTTTTCTGCCGGTCTCTCCTCTCGACCCCCGGCAGCCATCGACCTTCTTCAAGGTTCGGGGTGCGGGCCTGCGGGTGGACCTCCTGACGAGCCGGATCCGGCCCGCTTCGCACTCCACAAGCTGATCGTTGCCGGCGAACACGATGCATTCATGCATACCAGGCGCCAGAAGGATCTGTAGCAGGCCGCGCAACTTCTCGCGCTCCTGGCGGCAGAGCGGCCCGGCGACATCCGGATCGCCTGGGATGCGATCGAGAAACGCGGCCGCGGGTGGCAACGCCGCATCGCCAGCGGCTTGAACGCCCTCGGCAGCATCGATCCCGCCTCCAGCGCCGCGGTGAAATTGCTGCTCAAGTAATACTGAGAGTTCATCCCGCGCGAACTCGAAGTCTTTTCTTCCACAGCGCGAAACGCTCCCGATCGAAGCCGGGCAACCCTTCCAGGCGTCCGGCGTCTACAAGATCCTGGGGGCCGCCCGCGCGAAGCTTCATCGCGGCGAGGGCTTCGGATCGCACGCTGGGAATGCGGACACCATGCCAGGGCACGATCGAAGCGTCCTCGAGCATCGCGGCTTCCCAGGTGCGGTGCGCGATCAGGATGTCGACCCCGACGCCGCCGCAGGTCAGCCGCAGGAGTTCCGGGACAGGGTCATCGTGGTGGCGGGCGTGCTCGACGAGCGTCCAGCCCTTGCCGACGAGCCCCTGGGCGACTTCGGCCGACTTCCGGCCTGCCGCGGGATCGGCGAGCACGTCGATGTCGAGCGTCGCGCGCGGGGCGCCCCAGACCGCGAGGGCGAGCGCCCCGCACAATGCCCAGCGATCGAGCGTCCCGTCCTCGAGCAGCGCGTTGAGGTCGAAGGCGACTTTGCGCAGGACGCCGGCGCGGTTCACGATCGCTTCCGCGCTGCGTGCCGTCCTGCGGCTGCCAGGTCCTCGCAGAGGTCGGAGAGATCCAGCGCCAGGGTGAGCCGCTGCGCCGGAGTCATCGCCAGCTCTGCCTTCTCGCGCGCGGCGCGCGATCTCTCGGCGGCGCGCGAAGCAGGTGCGAGTGACTCGTTCATCGAAGGCCGTTTCGTTGGGGATGGGTTCATGGTCCAAGAGATGTTACTCGTTGGGCATCGTGCGCGCAACAGGACCCCACAATGATGCAAGCGGCCCCGCAATTGTAGGGGCGGTCGATATCGGCGCCGGTCGTCAGAAGAATCCCCGTGATGTCCCGGAGGTGCTTCTCGGACCCGCCTTCGCGGTAGTATTCCATCTTCTTGATGATCACATCCTCGGGAGCGGCGATGCCGGCCACGATGTCGATGTCATTCGTCAGGCGAGTCCGATGTCCATTCGGGGTGGGTGTGCGCGAGGTGCGCCTGAAGCAGGGCGCACGCCGAATCCCAGATGGCAAAGGAATTCTGCAGGCGTTCGGCAGGGGGCTGTCGGCACGCACGTCCGTCCGGTGGGTCCACGCTGAAGACAAAGGTAGCGGCTTGCGAGGAACACGGCAATGGCCTCCCGGGCGGCGCGCGAACTCTCGGCGCCGCGGGAGAGGCGGGCACCGCGGAAAATGTTCACCGTCACGCGCCTCTCATGGCCGCAGCAGATACCTCCAGGCGGCCTGCGCCCCAGGCACTTCACGCTCGCGGCCGGGCGCGTACTCGTGGTAGAGCAGGGTTCCCTCCGCTTCCGGCCAGCGGGTGGCGCCGCACGCCGTAGTGCTCCACCACATCCCGGTAGAGCATCAGTGACGAGTACTCTTCAAGGATCAGCGATAGCTTCGCCTGGATGAGAACCAGCGGGTCCCACCCCCGGGCGAAGCTGCGGATTCCCCGGTTTGACGGAACATATCGAAAACCGCTAGGGCTCCTCGATCCTGATTCCCGAGTCGGGCCAGAGGCGGCGAAAGTCCCTCGGGTTGAACGTCAGCAGCACTTCTGCTCCGGCCAGCATGGCCACGCGGAAGGACAGGGCGTCGTAGACGATCCCTCCCGCCAGGCCTGCGTCCCCGAGGTGCCGCACCACGTCACGATAATCGGCCACGGTGACGGGCATGATCTCGGCGTGCAACTCGAGGTTTTCGCGGATGATGCGGGCCGCGGCAGATGGTGGAATACGCGGGCTGAGCGGCAGCGTCGTCAGGACGGAGTAGACCTCTGCCAGGTTGTGGGAGGACGTCAGCAGCCGGTCCTCGCCAAAGAGCGCCCGGCGCACCCGGGCGAACGCCCGCTCGTGGCGGGGATGCGCGGGCACGTAGGCGGCAACCAGGACCGAGGTGTCGAAGAAGACCTTCACCGGGAAGACGCCCCGCCAATGTGGAGCGCACGGTCCGTGCGGTCGGCGGCAACGGCGGCCTCGATGTCACCCGTCGCCTCACCGATGAAGACGAGGATGCCCTCCTTCATCGCCAGAAACGATACGTTTTCAACAGCCCTCAGGGAAATGCGGTTGCCGTCCTCCTCGATCTCTATGGCTGTCCCGGCCCGCAGACCAAGCCGCTCGCGCATGGATTTCGGTATCACAACCCGCCCAAATCGATCTATGGCTGTTCTCATATGCATCTCCCTCCATTGATATTGCCAATATACATTGCCATGCGCCGCTCGACAATGGCATTGAGCAGGGCCGCGACCGTGAGGCGCACACCTTCTTCAGATTCTCATGGAATGTTCGGCAACTCCCCGAATTCGCGAAGGCCGGCATGAGGAAAAGCTACACCCTCAGGGTGGCGGGCTTTCTGGCGATGTCCGTCAACAAGTATCTTCCGGGCGATTTGATGACCGCCATGCAATACCCCCACCCGGACGACGACGAATCCCTGCGCAACGCAGCGCAAGCCACGGGAAAATATTTCCGGAGAAATCTCGGGACCGTCGTGTCGCTGGCCAAAAACATCGGCGCCGTTACGGTGTTGTTCACGCAACCGCTGAATCCGGATTGGGAAACGGTGACGACCCCCTTTTACCGGGGGAGCGTTGCCGCGCACAAGCGAAACAACCAGATTATCCGGGACATCGGGAAGGAGGCGGGTGTCGTGGTGATCGACCTCTATGACGGCATGCGGGCGCGGGAACTGTTTGTGGATGCCGTCCATCCAAACCTCCGGGGGGAGCAGCAGCAGGCCCGCCTCGTGTATCCCGAAATCAGCGCCCTCGTCGCCGCCCTGACGCGCCGCTGAGTGACCCCGGCTGTCAACGAGGCCCCGTGGTCGACGCCCGGTCGCGCAGGGAAGGCGGGGGCTCGGCTTCGAGCCGCTGCAGCTCCGACCGGACGGCGTTGTTGCCGGGTTGGAGCCGCAGGACGGTGCGGAAATGCCCGGCCGCCTCTTCGTCTCTGCCCAGCCGCGCCAGCACGAAGCCGAGGCTGATGTGGGCCGGGATCAGGTTCGGGTTGTTTTTCAGAGCCTCCCTGAAGTACGCGATGGCTTCCTCGGCCCTTCCCTGGCGGGCAGACAGCCGGCCCAGATTGTTCTGGGCCGCCGCGTGGCGGGGATCGCAGCGGAGGGCTTCGAGGTAGGCGGAGCGGGCGTCCGCGGCGCGGCCGAGCCGGTCCAGATTGACGGCGAGGTTGAAGTGAGCCTCCGCAAAGCGGGGATTGAAGGAGATGGCGCGGCGATAGCGCACCAGGGCCTCTTCAGTCCGGCCCGCCCGGGCGAGCGCCGCGCCGTAGTTCAGCTCGGCAATGAAGTTCTCCCCGGTCAGCGCCGCCGCCCTCCCGAAGAGAGACAGGTCGCTGTTCCACGTGGCGGCCAGGCGCGCGGAC
Source organism: Candidatus Rokuibacteriota bacterium (assembly GCA_031406795.1). GTDB lineage: Bacteria > JAUVQV01 > JAUVQV01 > JAUVQV01 > DATDCY01 > DATDCY01. The sequence goes on along the minus strand of JANOHV010000241.1, from coordinate 6,456 downwards.
TGGACACCGCACGCCAGGAGCACAGTGCCCGCGAACGCGGCGCGAACGCCGCCGCGCACCCCATGGGCGGCCGCGGCGTCCCCCGCCAGCCAGACGGCGGCTACCGCGAGACCGATCGCGGGCCAGTACGTGTAGCGGTCCGCCATGCTCTGCGAGCCCGCCTGGACGACGCCGATCATCGGCACGAACATCCCGAGAAACCAGAACCAGCCCACGAGCGCGGCGGGCCATCGATTGCGGACGCGCACGGCCCAGGCCCCGAGGGCCACCAGCAGGAGCAGGGCGAGGGCCGTTGCAGGAAGCGAAAAATGACCGGCCGGATACGGGTAAAGGACGACGAGATCAACGGGCCAGACGATGTGGAAGAGATAGCGCGCGTATGCGAGGACGGCGTTGGACACCCGCCACTCGAGGGGGACGGTGGCCAGTGCCGCCACGGCATGACCCCGGCTCTGGGCGAGGTACGTGACGATCGCGGAACCGCAGGCCAGAGCGACAAAGGGCAGTTTCTCGAAGAGCGGCTTCCCACCGCGGCGCGGGGGCGTCGAGGGGAGGCGGCTGCGATCGAGGGGCCAGTAATCCAGCAGGAAAAACACGAAAGGCAGCGTCAGGATGATCGGCTTGGAGAGCAGGCCGGAGACAAACCAGACCAGCACCATCGCGAAGCGGCCGGGCGTCGGCCGGGCGGTGTAGCGGGCGTAGGCAAGGATGCTGAGAAGGCCGAACGACGCGCCGAGCAGGTTGTTGCGTTGCGCCACCCACATCACCGACTCCACGCGCAAGGGATGGATGGCGAAGAGCGCCGCCGCCACGAAGCTGCGGCTCCTGGCGCCGGTCAAGCGCAGCAGCAGGAGGAACAGGAGGGCGGCGTTCAGCCCGTGGAGAGCGAGATTCGTGCCGTGGTGCCCGGCCGGATCGAGGCCGTAGAGTTCGACGTCCGCCATGTGCGAGATCCAGGCCAGCGGCTGCCAGTTTGCGGCATATGAGGAGGTGAAGGCCCAGGACAGGCCAGCCGCCGTCAATCCGTCGCGCACGGCGGGATTTTCGGTGACGAACGTGTCGTCGTCGAACGCGAGGAAGGGGTGGCGCACGGACTGGGCGAACGGCAGGATCGCGATCAAGGCAAGGGTTACGGCGAGGAGCAGTGTAGTAGTTTTATTCGTCCTCTCGCGCATGGTGGCGGCGATTCTCCGAGCAAGGAAGAGGTCTGTCAAGGCGAAGTGGCTCTCGGACGGTTGTGGAAATGCGAGGAGTGCGACAGAGTGACAAAAAGTTTCGCATCTGGTGACGTGAAACGTCGATAGCTAGGTTGAATACCCATGCTCCTTGGTCATGAAAACGCTTGCACGAGAATAAATAAGTGAATAGAAACATATTACTGGAGAGTGACAACTGGCTGACTCTTGCGCTCAAGCTCTTCCACCCCGTGATGGCCGGGGACCACCTGGTCTGTCTGGCTGACGGGATCAAGGCTCCCAAAGAAGGCCGCAAGATGCCTGGGGTCAAGCTGCTGCATCAGGTCTGCTCAGGCAATACCAAGCCCGAGTACATCATGGGGCATTCGCTCCACCGGGGCCGGCCCCGACGCTACGGCGCCAAGGTCCGGCTCAAGGATCTTTTCCATGATGCCGGAGAGTTCGTCAGCGCGCCCAGCCCGGTCTACGGCGAGAACAACGTGACGCTGCACTTTCGCTGCCTGGATCTGCATGCACCGTAAATGCAAAGAATATCGCGCCGATGTCCAGCGCAAGATCACCGCCTACCACGTCTATCTTCAACTCGGGTGCATCGCTCAAGGCCTGCTCCTGCACCTGGCGCTCAATCACGCGACAATCGTCTGGAATCGCTTCCGCAGCTGGCTGCGGACCATGAATCCGCAACGGCCGCCTTCAGAGCTCGTCGTCGCTCATGCCCTACGCGCAGACCTCCCGCTATTTTTCACGGATTGCGCATACGACTCGACCCAGAAGAAATTCCTTGACCACTATCGGCGTCAAAATGATGCGGCGGATTTTGCAGAGAACGCGGCTTGACCTATGAGTCTGTACTCAGCACTCTCCAGTTCTGGTTGTACGTGTGTGAACTCTGGTCGCGGCTCTTGATCATTTCCATCCACCCCTCGCCATCGGTGATGAGCCCCTGTTGCGTCAGTCATGATGGTATGCCCACAGCAACGAGCTTGACGTCCGTGACGTACTTGATATCGTTGAAGTGCCTGTCCAGGGTCAGGATTGAACAGCCGCTCTCTTTTGCCAGGGTCGCGATGTAGCAGTCCGCCAGGTTGACGGTCCGGCCTTTCTTTTTCAGGGCATAGGAAAGCGTCCCGGAATCGATCCAGGTGTCCTCCCCTTCGACGAGGATCGTGAATGCGTCAAGAAACTCACGGATCGTCTTCAGGTCCTTTTCGGAGTGTGCGCCCTGGATCAGTTCGGCGATGACGATCTTGGGTACGCACACCTCGCTCCTGCTCAGGATCTCACCGCCCCCTTCGCAGCACGGCGGCGTAGGTGAATGCGTGGAAATATCGACGCCAGGACTCATCCGTGGAGCCGTAACGGTTGTCGAAGACAAACGAATCGACGAGGGCCTCGCGCACGCGGGTCAACTCCGAAAGACGTCCGCGGTGGCGGGGGTTCCCCGAGAACGCCGGCTGGTCGGCACGAACCGCCCCTGGAGGGACACGAGTTGCGGCTGCTCGAAGCTGCTCCCGTAGGCCTGCTCGTTCAGAGCCGCCAGTGCCGGATGCCGGCCGCGGCGAGCGCCCGGCGATCGTAGGCGCCCTTGACGTCGATGACGACTGCCGGGTCGCGGCAGAGCGCGGCGAGCGCCGCTGCGGTCAGCGCACGGTAGTCGCGATGCGAGACGGCGGCGACCACGGCGGCGGCCGGCACGAGCTTGTCGAAGGGGGTCAGCGTGATGCCGTATTCGTGCAGCGCCTCCGCGGGGTCGGCGAGCGGGTCGGCCACCTGGACGTCGGCGCCGAAGTCCCGCAACTCGCGGATGATGTCGATAACGCGCGAATTGCGCAGGTCGGGGCAATCCTCCTTGAAGGTCAGGCCGAGCACGGTGACCGGCGTGCCGCTCACGGGGTGGCCGGCGCGCGTCATCTCGCGGATCGTGCGGTTGGCGACGAAGGCGCCCATGCCGTCGTTGATGCGCCGGCCGGCGAGAATCACCTGCGGGATGTAGCCGACCTCTTCCGCCTTGTGCGTCAGGTAGTAGGGGTCGACGCCGATGCAGTGGCCGCCGACGAGGCCGGGGCGGAAGGGCAGGAAGTTCCACTTGGTGCCGGCGGCCTCGAGCACGTCCAGCGTGTCGATGTCGAGCCGCTCGAAAAGCAGCGCCAGCTCGTTCATCAGCGCGATGTTCAGGTCGCGCTGGGTGTTCTCGATGACCTTGGCGGCCTCGGCGACCTTGATCGACGCGGCGCGGTAGACGCCGGCGGTGACGACCGAGCCGTACACGGCGGCGACGGCGTCCAGCGTCGGGGCGTCCTGGCCGGAGACGACCTTCCTGATCTTCGTGAAGGTGTGCTCCTTGTCCCCGGGGTTGATGCGCTCGGGGCTGTAGCCGAGCGTGAAGTCGACGCCGCACTTCAGGCCGGAGAGGCGCTCGAGAACGGGGGCGCAGACGTCCTCGGTGGCGCCGGGGTAGACCGTGGACTCGTAGACGACGATGTCGCCCTTCTTCAGCGCGCGGCCGACGGACTCGGAGGCCTTCACGAGCGGCGTCAGATCGGGCTGGTGGGCGTCGTCGACCGGCGTGGGCACGGCGATGATGTGGAAGTCGGCCGTGGCGAGATCCTCGATGCGGTCGGTGTAGAGGATTTCGGCGGCGGCCAGGTCGGCGGCGGTGACTTCATCGGTGCGATCGTGCCCGGCGCGCAGCTCTTCGATGCGCTTCGGGTTGACGTCGAAGCCGACGACGCGGGCGGTGCGCCCGAACGCGACGGCCACCGGCAGGCCGACGTACCCGAGACCGACGACGGAAATGCGGCGAGTGTGGGTGGGCTGAGTCATGCTCGGGTCCTCTCTTCCTTTAAATCGTCCTCAAACCGGGCGGGGATCAACCCCGCAGCCGCGGAAATAGTCTACCGTCTTCGCCAACCCCTGCTCGAGGGTTATCCGCGGCTCCCAGCGCAGCTCCTTCTTCGCCAGCGTGATGTCGGGAACCCGCCGGTGCGGGTTGTCCTGCGGCAGCGGCTGGTGGACGATCGCGGAGCACGAGCCGGTCAGCGCCAGCACCTCGCGCGCCAGCCCCAGCGTGGCGCACTCGGCGGGGCTGCCGAGGTTCACCGGGCCGATGAAGGCATCCGGGCTGTTCATCAGGCGGACCAGGCCGTCGACCATATCGTCCACGTAGCAGAAGCTGCGCGTCTGCGTGCCATCGCCGTAGACGGTGAGGTCGTCGCCGCGCAGCGCCTGGACGATGAAGTTCGAGACCACGCGGCCGTCGTCGGGGTGCATGCGCGGGCCGTAGGTATTGAAGATCCGCGCCACCTTGATGCGCAGCTTCAGCTGGCGGTGGAAATCGAAGAAGAGCGTCTCGGCGCAACGCTTGCCCTCGTCGTGGCTCGACAGCGAGCCGATCGGGTTGACGTGCCCCCAGTAGGTCTCGGGCTGCGGCTGCACCTGGGGGTCGCCGTAGACGGCGCCCGTGGAGGCCTGCAGGATCCGCGCGCCGAGCCGGCCGGCGAGATCGAGCATGTTGATCGCGCCGTGGACCGAGGTCTTGGTGGTCTTCACCGGGTTGTGCTGGTAGTGCACCGGCGAGGCCGGGCACGCGAGATTGTAGATCTCGTCGACCTCCACGTGCAGCGGCGCCGTGACGTCGTGGCGCAGCAGCTCGAAGCGCGGGTTCGGCAGCAGGTGAGCGATGTTCGCCTTGCTGCCGGTGTAGTAGTTGTCGAGGCAGAGCACGTCGTTGCCGGCGTCGAGGAGCCGCTCGCAGAGGTGCGAGCCGAGAAAGCCGGCGCCGCCGGTGACCAAAACACGGTTCATGGACTATCTCCTTCTGCTTTGCGAACGGCAAGGCCGCAGCAGGCAGCACAAAATGCATTTTCAGCTGCCTGCTAGTCGCCGACGATGATGCGGTGGTGTTCGAGGTGCTCGATGATCCGTTCGACCGACTGGGCGATCGTCAATTCGTCGGTCGGCAGCACGATCTCGGCCGCCTCGGGTGCTTCGTAGGGCGCCGACACGCCGGTGAACTCCAGCACCTCGCCGCGACGCGCCTTCTTGTAGAGGCCCTTCGGGTCGCGCTGCTCGCAGATGTCGATCGAACAACGCACGTAGGTCTCGATGAACTCCCCCTCGCCAAAGAGGCCGCGGATGCGGTTGCGCTCTTCGACGTAGGGCGAGATGAACGCCGCGATCGTCAGGATCCCCGCGTCGACCAGCAGCCGGGCCACCTCGCCGACGCGCCGCAGGTTCTCGCGGCGGTGCTCCGGCGAGAAGCCCAGGTCCCTGTTCAGGCCATGGCGCACGTTGTCGCCGTCGAGCACGAAGGTGTTGATCTGGCGCACGAACAGCGCCTGCTCCAGTTCGTTGGCGATCGACGATTTGCCAGAGGCGGAGAGCCCCGTGAGCCAGACGAGCGCGGAGCGGTGCGAGTTGCGCAGCCAGCGGTCCTGCTTGGTGACCTGATGCGGGTGCCAGGTCAGGTTCCGGTCGTCTTCCGTCATGTCGTCCTTCCAAGGCGGGAGGGGTTAAGCCCCTCCCTGCCCGATGTCACCGGTTCCCGGAGATCGCCTTGCGGTTGAGGATCCACTCGTAGCCGTGCTTCGCGAGGATCTCGAGCCCCTCGCCGGGCGGCGGGATGCCCGCGGCCTCCAGGTCGGCGTCGCTCATGCAGCGCACGAGTTCGCGAAAGGCGAGCTTGGGCTCCCAGCAGAGCAGGCGCTTGGCCTTCGCGGGGTCGGCGAGCAGGTGGTCGACCTCGGCGGGGCGGAAGTAGCGCGGGTCGATGTGGACGATCGCATCCCCGGGCTTGAGGCCGGCGGAAGCCGGCACACGGCGCGCATCGAGCGAGCGCACCAGCCCCACCTCCGCGGTGCCCGCGCCGCGCCACTCCAGCTCGACGCCCGCGTAGGTGAAGGCCTCGACGACGAAATCGCGAACCGAGCGCGTCTGGCCGGTGCCGATCACGAAGTCGTCGGGTGCGTCCTGCTGCAGGATCTGCCACTGGCAGACGATGTAGTCCGGCGCGAAGCCCCAGTCGCGCTTGGCGTCCAGGTTGCCCAGGTGCAGCGTGCGCTGGCGCCCGGCGAGGATCGCGGCGAGCGCGCGGGTGATCTTGCGCGTGACGAAGGTCTCGCCGCGCCGGGGCGACTCGTGATTGAAGAGGATGCCGTTGCAGCCGAAAAGCCCGTAGCTCTCGCGGTAGTTCACCGTGATCCAGTACGCGTAGACCTTGGCGACGGCATACGGACTGCGCGGGTGAAAGCGCGTCAGCTCG
>JANOHV010000023.1:0-53612 GCA_031406795.1 Candidatus Rokuibacteriota bacterium | reverse complement strand
TGTCGTCGGCGACGAGCCGGGCGATGGACACTCCCCGCCGCTGCAGCTCCGTCTCCAGCCGGGAGGCCAGGTTGCTGCGCAGCAGGGAGATCAGCAGCGCGCCCATGAGGACAACCAGGAAGATCGTGCCGCCGAGGAGCTTGGTGCGCAGCTTCATGGACGCCCGGCAGCCGCGGCGCCGTCGGGCGGGTCGTCGGGGCCTCGCGCCACTGCCTCCTGCATGACGCGAATGGAGTCGTAGTCCTCGTCGCGGGCCTCGACGAAGCGGTCGATCATCATCTTGCCGAGGATGGACCGGCCCTTTTCGTCGGCGTCGAACGCGAGAAAGATCGCCTGGAGGCGCTTGACGATTTCGGGGTCGAGCCCCGGCCGGACGACGACGGGGGGGATACCGTAAGCCGGCGAAACCCAGACGATGCGGGTCTTCCCGGCATACTCGGATTTGACGCGCCGCGCGTACTCCCAGATCAGGCTGTCCACCGAGGCCGCATCGACGAGTTTGCCGCCCACCGCCGCGATCGAGGCGTCGTGAGACCCGCTGAAGACCACGCGCGAGAAGAAGCTCCCCGGTGTTTCACCCCGGCTCGCAAGCCAGTTTGCCGGTACGAGGTGGCCGGTGTTGGAATCCGGGTCGGTGAACGCGAAGCTCTTTCCCCGCAAGTCCTCGAAGCGCTGCACGGGGCTCTCCTTGCGGACGATCACGTAGGCCTGGTACGTCGTGCGCCCGTACGCGACGGGCGCTGCGAGCAACCGCAGGCCGAATTCCCGCTTGCCGTCGACGTAGGGTCCGCTGCAGACGAACGCGGCGTCGATCGTCCCCTCCTTGAGCGAACGGTTGATCGCCGCGTAGCTGCTCCGGTCGACGAGCTTGATCGGACGCCCGAGGCGGCTCTCGACTTCCTCGAGCAAGGCGCGGTAGAGGGCGTTGCCCGCCTCGGGTATCAGCATCGCGCCGACGGCGAAGCGCAGGGGCGGACCGGCGGGATCATGGATCGCGTACCCGACACGTTCCCTCCGGGAGAGATCAACGGGCGTGCCCTCCCCGCGATCGGTGCACGCGAGGCAACACGGGAGGAGGAACATGCCGAGCAGCATGCGAACCGCGGACCGCCCCCTGCCCCACCCCCCCATGATACGCAACCCCCTCGCGGAACCGGGTCAGAGCTTCATGACGATTTCGATCTTGGCCTTCTCCCTCAGCGCCTTGAGTTGCTTCTCGACCACCGCACCAGTCTTCTGCGAAACGAGGTACTCCCGGATCTTCGGCGCCACCTCGGCCTCCGGGACGACGCCGGCGTCCTTCTTCTCCTCGAGCTTGATGATGTGGTAGCCGAACTTGGTCGTCACCACCCCGGAGAGTTCGCCGGGCTTGAGCGCGAAAGCGGCCGTATCGAACTCCGGCACCATCTGCCCGTGGCCGAAAAAGCCCAGGTCGCCGCCCTGCGGGGCGGAGGGACAGTCGGAGCTCTTCTTGGCGAGTTCCTCGAAACTTGCGCCCCCCTTCAGCTGTGCCAGCAGATCGTCCGCCTTGGCCTTCGCCGCCTGGCGTGTCTTCTCGTCGGCCTGCTCGGCGACCGTCACGAGGATGTGGCGCGCGTGCGCCTCTTCGGGAGATTCGAATTTTTCCTTGTTCCCCGTGTAGAAATCGTGAACCTCGGCGTCGGAGGCCGTCACTTCCTTGGCGAGCTTCTGCTCCACGAGGGCCTGTATGCTCAGGTTGCGCGTGAAAACGGCGCGCAGCTCCTGCTCGCCGAGCTTGTTCTCGGCCAGCGCCGCCTTGAAGGCCTCCGGGGAGGGGAACTGCGCGCGCGCCTTCTCGATTTCGGCGTCGACCAGCTCCTTGCCGGCGAGCATCTTCTGGTTCTTCGCTTCCTGGAAAAGCAGCTCCTCGTCGACGAGCCGATCGAGAACCTGCTGGCGCAACTCCAGCATCTTCCCGTCCTTGTCGTCCTTGGCGGCGTGGCCGGCAGGGAGGCCGCTGCGCTGGAGGAAGTACTCCCAGTTCCGGTCGAACTCGCTCTTGGACACTCCCACGCCGTTGACCTTCGCGACGATGGCGTCGGCAGCCGCGCCGCCGGCCTTCGCCGGCGCCTTCGCGCCGGACTTGGGTGCGGGCGCCTCGGCCGGCTTCCCCGCCTTGTCCGCGGCTCCGGCCGGCGCGCCCAGGGTCAGCAGCACCGCCCCGAGTACGATTGAGGTTCTCACAATTCCCATGATCTTCACCCGCTCCTTTCCCGCTGACTTCCGCACGGGGCGGCTCATCCAACCCCGAATTGATTATTTTACCAGCGCTCCCGCACTCTTGCCACCGTCATTTCGCGTCCCCGGAAAAGAAGCCGCTCTCGAGTCCGGGGTAGACGGTGCGTTCACCCGGCGGTGTCGAGCGCTCCGGAGCGGGCCAGACGCCAGGTTGCGGGTCCGCTCCTTCCAGCGCCACCGGCCCGGGATCGCGGTCGACGAACCGGGTCACTGTTCGCGGGTCCCTCGCCGCGACGGACACCGAAAACTCCACGGCGACCCCGTTCGGGTCGAACGTGTAAATGGAACGCACGAACCCCTGGTCCATGACCTCGGAAACCCAGAAGCCTGCGGCGTCGAGCTGCTCACGGAGCGTGAACAGGCCCTCCTCGCTGCCGAGTTCCAGCGCAACGTGGTCAAAAGCGATGGGGCCTCGTTTCGGCACCCCATGGTCCTTCTCGGGGAGCGGTTCGGCGCCCGTCCACTCGAAGAAGGCGAGCAGGGTGCGGTCGCCGGCGGCGAGAAAATACTGCCGGTAGCCGGGGGCCCCGACCCGGCAACGGACCCGCAGACCGACGAGATCGCGCCAGAAGCGGAGCGTTCTGTCGAGCGAGTCCGTCACCAGCGCCAGATGGTGGATGCCGAGTACGCGAACCATGACCGATTACTTACGCCAAGCGGCCGGCGTACGTCAAGGATCGATCGTGGTCTATGGTATCATGGCAGGGTGCTTTCCAACCCCTGACCACGAGGAGGACGCCGTGCCGAAATACATAGTCATGTCCACGCTGACCGACCACGGGCTCAAGACCCTCAAGGAGAACCCGAACCGGCTGACCGAGGTCAACACCGAGATCCAGCGCATGGGCGCCAAAGTGCTCGAGCAGTGGGCCGTTCTCGGACAGTACGACTTCATCAATGTCATCGAGGCCCCGGACAACGCGACCATGACCCGCGTCTCGGTCGAGATCGGTTCCCGGGGGTCGGTGCGCCTGATGACCCTGCCCGCGGAGGACGCCCGGGAGTTCGTCAAGAGCCTCAAGTGAGTCTGCGGCCGCCGGACGCCTCCGCGAGGCGATGATGCAGCGCCGGCCGGTGCTTCCGGAGGTGCTGGCCCGCCGGGAACTGGTGGCGAACTTTGTCGTGCGCAACCTCAAGCAGCGCTACAAGGGTTCGGCGCTCGGGTTTCTCTGGTCCCTGCTGCACCCGCTGTTTCTCGTGCTCGTTTACCTCGTCTTCATCCGGCTGATGCGGTTCTCGACGAGCATGCCGCACCTGCTCGTCGGGGTCATGGTCTGGCAGTTCTTCTCGCTCTGCGCCGGCGATGCGGCCGGCGTCGTGCTCGGCAACGCCTCGCTCGTCAAGAAGACCTGGTTTCCCCGCGTCATCCTGCCGCTCTCGGCGGTGCTGGGCAATCTCGTGCATTTCGCGCTCTCGCTGCTCGTGCTGGCCGTGGCGCTGCCGCTGCTCGGCGTCGCGCCCCGCGGGACCTGGCTGCATCTGCCCTGGTTGATCGCGCTGCAGTTCCTGCTGTGCCTCGGGGTTTCGCTCGGGCTTTCGGCGCTCAACGTCATCTTCCGCGATGTCGAACATCTCGTGCCGATCGCGCTGATGTCCGGGTTCTTCGTCACCCCCGTCATCTATTCGACGGAACTCGTGCTGGGCAACCCGAGCCTGCCACCCTGGGTGGCCCCGCTGTTCTTCGCCAATCCCATGACCGCCCTGCTCTCGTGGTACCGGCATGCGTTTCTCGGCGACCCGCTGCCGGCGGCGGCGCTCTGGCCCGGGCTGCTCGGCGTTTTCGTGGTCTTCTCCGTGGGCGCGCTGCTCTTCACCCGCCTCGAACCCCGCTTCGCCGATGAACTGTAGCAGGCCGCTGAAAAAGGCCCATCTGCGGCGCCGGGCTCGTCCCGGCTCACTGCGGCGTACCACTCGTACGCCTCATTCGCCGGGCCTTCGCTCGACTTGCACCTGGACCTTTTTGAGCGGCCTGCCCGTTCACCGGATGAACGGGGGGGGGGCGTGAGCGCGACCGTCCCCGTTGCGATCGCCGTCTGCGGCCTCGGCAAGCGCTACCGACTCGAGCACCAGGGGCAGACCACGCTGAAGACGGCGGCGCTGCGGCTCTTCTCGCGCGGCGTGAAAACCAGCGAGGAGTTCTGGGCGCTGCGCGAGGTCTCCTTCGAGGTCCGGCAGGGCGAGACCCTGGGCATCATCGGCCGCAACGGCGCCGGAAAGAGCACGCTGCTCGGCCTGATCGCCGGCACCATCACACCCACCGAGGGGGCGGTGCGCACCCACGGGCGGATCAGTTCGCTCCTCGAACTGGGCGCGGGTTTCCACCCCGATTTGACCGGCCGCGAGAATATCTTCCTGAACGGCTCGATCCTCGGGCTGCGCCGGCGCGACATCGCCCAGCGGTTCGACGCGATCGTGGCCTTCTCCGATCTCGAACGCTTCATCGACCACCCGGTCAAGCACTACTCCTCCGGGATGTTCGTGCGGCTGGCGTTCTCGGTGGCGATGGAGGTCGACCCGGACATCCTGATTCTCGACGAAGTCCTCGCGGTGGGTGATGAACGATTCCGGGAGAAGTGCCGCGTGCGCCTTCAGGAATTCCGCCGCCGCGGCAAGACCTTCCTGATCGTCTCGCACGACATGGACACCATCCAGGCGCACTGCGACCGGGCGCTGGTGCTCGAACGCGGTCAGACCATCGTCGAGGACGTGCCGGCCCGCGCGGTCAGCGAGTACCACGCGATCAACTCCCTCGGCGAGGGCGCGGGTCAGGGCGAGGGGCCGGAAATGCGCGAATGGGGCACACGCGAGGCCGTGATCCTCGATGTCGCGCTGCGCGACGTGCGCGGGGGACCACTCACGACGCTGGACGCCCGCGAGGGGTTCACGGCGACGGTCCGCTGGCGCGCCACGCGCCGCATCGCCGACCCGGTCTTCGGCTTCGGGCTCAGCGACGGCGAGGGGCGCCTGCTCTACGGGACGAATACGGCCATCGACGGGTTCGCCATCGCCGCAATCGACGGGGAGGGCGCGATCGAGTTCGAAGTCGAATCGATCCCCTTCCAGCGCGGTCGCTACTTTCTCACCTTCGCCATCCACTCGCGCGACCACAAGACGTATCACCGGCTGGACAACTGCCGCGCACTGACCGTGACCCCCGACGGCGAACACGCGGGCACGGTCCGTCTGGCGGCCCGGTGGAAGACTCCCGGTTAGGCTGGACCGTGGCATTTCGGAACTCCAGGCGCTCGCTCCTGATTCCCGCGCTGCTGGTCGCGTGCGCGGTCCTGACCGACTCGCCGGCCGGCGCGATCGGCTCGACCCCCGCCATCACGTTCGAGAGCGAGACGTGCGAACTGGGTAGCGTGGCCCAGGGCGAGAAGCCGGATTGCGTATTCTCGTTCACCAACAGCGGGAGCGCCGACCTGCGGATTCTCCAGGTCGAGCCGACCTGCGGCTGCACGACGGCGATGCTTTCGGCCACGCTGGTGCCCGCCGGTGCCCGGGGGGGGATACACGTCGTATTCGATTCGGAGAATTTTTCCGGGGAGATCGTCAAGGAGGTCGAGGTCCGCTCCGACGACCCGGTCCGCCGGAGCGTGACGTTGCGCGTCAAGGCGCTTGTCGAGCTCGAAATCGACTTCGAGCCGGGGGTGGTGGCTTTCGATGACGTGCGCCCGGGCGCCCTGCTAAAGAGCGTGGTGATGCTCACGAACCGTCGGGCAGAACCGGTTCGCGTGCTGCGTCTCGAAGCGGCGCCTTCCTCCTACCGCTGCCAGATGCCCGCCTGGCCCGACCGCTCGCAACCGCTGGTGCTCGAATCGTGGGACCGGGTGGCGATCGAAGTCGCCTTCGCCGCGCCGCGAACGCTGGCAATGGCCATCCCCGGGGAGTGCGCGTTGGAGATCGAGGGGCCCCGCAAGCGGCACTTTCGCCTGAAACTGCTCGCCCTCCCCGCCCCGTAACGGCCGCTGAAAAGAGGCGGCCTCTCCGCTACCGTGACGACCGCCCTGATCCCTTTTTCGTTCTCCACCCCTTCCGGGCCGGCCTGGCCGTCACCGCATTGTCCGGCACCGCCTGCGCCGCGGGGACGTGGTGCTGCCGATCTCCCCCGACTCGATCGAGCGCGGCTCGGGGCTTCTCCCGCAAGCGGTCGTTTCTCTCCCCGATCGCCGAGGTGGGCGCGGAGACGGCGCCCTGGGCGTGCGAAACCCCCAACACGGGCTCCAGCGGCCGGCGGAACTCCTCGAGCGCGTAGATCACTTCCTCCAGGAACAGGCCCGAGGGGGGTGCCGTGACCTTGGCCGGGTACGGCGAAGGGCCGGCGAAAAGACCCTCGAACTCCCTGACGCTGATCTCCCCGCGCCCGACGCCCGCGAGACAGCCGACGACACGCCGGACCATCTTCCAGAGAAAATGCGACGCCCGCAGCCGTACCAGGATGAGATCCCCGGCTTCGACGAGAACCGCCTGCTGCACCAGGACCATCGTCGAGGTGTCCTTCTCGACCCGTTTGTCGGTGAAACCGGCGAAATCCCGCATGCCCGGGAGCCCCGTGGCTGCCCGGCGCATGGCCTCGATGTCGAGGCTGTCCTTGATCCACCAGACAAAGGGTTTGCCGAATGCGGTGCGTCGGCGAGAAATCTGGTAGAGATACGAGCGCCCCACGGCGTGGTGGCGGGCGTGAAAGCGCTCGTCGACGGGCTGGGCGGCAAGGATGTTGATATCCTGCGGCAGCAGATCGTTGAGCCCGTAGACCAGCCGATCCCCGGCGAGCGCCTGCGGGGTCTCGAGGTGGGCGACCTGACCCAGGGCGTGCACGCCGGCGTCGGTGCGCCCGGCCCCCTGGAGGTCGACCGCGACGCCGAACAGCTCGCGCGCGGCCCGCAGCAGTTCCCCCTGTACCGTGCGGGCGTTCTGCTGCCCCTGCCACCCGTGGTAGCGAGTTCCCTGGTACTCGATCGCGAGGCGGTAGCGCATGGGGGAAGGATACCGCAGAGCGGCACAGAATACTTGACAATAGCGGCCTGCCACGCAAAGATGTCGCACATTTATTCCGCGGGTGGGGTGCGCGCCACCTTGAAATGGATGTGCGAGAGCCAACTCCTGCGTACGGAGGCGTGTTTGCCGGTGATGCTGCGACGCTCGTTGTCTGTTCTTGCTCTGCTTTTGCTGCTGTCCGGCTTCCCGGTTCGGGGCCCAGGAGTCCGGGCCGAGGAACTCTCGCCTGCGCTCGCGTCCCCGGCGGAGTCCGCCGCCGCCCGCCAGCCTCTCGTGACGTCGATCGGGGTGGTCAAGAGCGAAGCCGGCACGCGGATCGTCATCAGCGGCGACAGCGATCTGAAGTATGAATACTTCGTCATCGCGGGCAAGAGCCTGGCCATCGACATCCCCGGCGCCGCCAGCACGGTCTGGCCTGCCGAACAGGAACTGGTCGACGAATACGTCAGCCGCATCCAGGTGGCGGCGCAAACGGGTGAAGAGCCCGGCACCCGGGTCGTGCTCGCGCTGAAGAGACCCGACGGGTTTGCCGTGCGCGGCGAGAACGGCAGGATCGTGGTCGACTTCGCGAAACCGCAACTCGCTGCCTCCGCGGGCCAGTCCACGCTCAACCGGGTTGTCGAAGTCACTGGCTCGCGGCTCGCGGGCGCCTTCCGCGTCTCGGTGAAGACGGATGCGAAGCCTGCGTATCGCGTCCTGGAGTCCGCCGACCGCACGCGGGTCACGGTCGCCATCGACGGTGCCCGACTGGCGTCGGATTCCCGTGGAACCAGCGACTTCTCGACCCTGGAAGCCCCGGTGACGCGCATCTCCACCTGGGCCGAATCTGCGGAAGCGGCGGTGGTCCTGATCGCCATCGACCTCCGTGAACCGCTGCCGTTCCGCGTGTTCACTGACGCAAGCGGCCTGAATGTCGATTTCACCATCGCCGTTGCCGCAAAGCGGGAACCGCGCCCGTCGTCGGACATCCCGCGGCTGACCCCGGGGTCGACGCTCACCGGCCCTCCCCCCGCCGCACCCGCCGAAGCTTCCGCGGACCCGTCGAGCCTCCCCAGATCCTACACCGGCCGGAAGATCACCCTGGACTTCATCGATGCCGACCTCGCCGACATCTTCCGTCTGATCGCCGAAGTCTCCGGCATGAATATCGTGGCGACCGACGACGTGAAAGGCAAGCGCAGCGTCAAGATGAACGATGTCCCCTGGGACCAGGCGCTGGACCTGATTCTCAGGACGAACATCCCCCCGCTGGTCCAGATCGGCGAGTCGGCGTCGATCATTCGGGTGACCACCCTGCAGCGCGTGCTCGACGAGCAGGCGGCGGTCGAGAAGCGGCGGCTCGAACAGCTTCAGCGGGCCTTGGCCGAACAGAAGCAGGGGCTCGAAAAGGCCGAGTTCTCGAGAAAGTTCGAGGCCGAGAGCCAGAAACAGCAACTGGAGAAAGTCCGATCGGAGCGCCAGCGCAGCAAGGGCTGGCTCGAGCGGACCTTCGTCGTCTCCTACGGGGATACGAAGGAGGTGGCGACGCGCCTCGAGAAGTTCTATTCCGGGTGCAAGGACGGCTGCGTCTTCGAAGCCGGCGAGCGCTCCAAGACAATCTTCGTGCGTGATTTCGTCGACAACATCGAGCAGATGAACGCGGTGTTCCTGGCCCTCGAGTCGCCCACGTCGGCCGTCATGGTCGAGGCGAGGATCGTCGAGGTCCTGAGCGACTATTCCGACGCCATCGGCATCCAGTGGGGGGCGAATTTCAGCGCCGACGCCGCCCATGGGAATGCCACCAAGTTCGCGTTCCCGAACTCCATCGGCATCAACCCGACGGCCTCCCAGGGGACGGATGGACTCAACCCGGGGAACTACCTGGTCAATCTGCCGGCCACGGGCGCCGTCAGCGGTGTCGGGATCGCGCTCGGTCACATCGCGAACACCTTCTCCCTCGATGTCAAGCTTTCGGCGCTCGAGAAGCTGGGCAAGACGAAGATCCTTTCGAACCCCAAAGTTCTCGTGATTCAGAACGAGGAGGCCAACATCAACGTCGGCAGCCAGCTGCCCGTCCCCAAGACTGACACCGAGGGCAACCGCTCGGTCGAGTGGAAGGATGTCGGCATCCTGCTGAAAGTCACGCCGAACGTCACCAGCGACGGACGGGTCTTCATGAAAGTCAAGATCGAGAAGTCCTCCGCGGGTCAGACCGTGAGCACCACGGAAGGCGACATGTTCTCGATCGACCGGCGCGGCGCCGAGACCAAGGTGCTCGTCGGCGACGGCGAGACGTCCGTCATCGGCGGCATCTTCCAGCAGACGGACAGCACGAGCGACGACGGCGTGCCCGGCCTCTCCCGGCTGCCGATCCTCGGCTGGTTGTTCAAGTCGCGATCCTCGAGCAACACGCGGACCGAATTGATGATCTTTCTCACGCCCCGCATCGTGAACACCACGTTCGAGCCGAAATCCGCGGCGCTGCAGCTCTCCCCCGTCCCCGAGCGGCCCGGGACACCGGCGGGCCCCGCTGCGCGCGACGCGCGGGTGGGCAACAAGAGCCTTTTCGGCACGGTCACCGTGCTGAGTTCGGAGCTGACCGCGTCCGGCGTCAGGGCGACCGTCAGTTACACGAATGACACCACCTTCACCTTCGCCTCCTCGGTGACGATCAACTGTCGAGCCGTCGGACAAGGTGGCAAGGTCATCGGCGCCGACAACGGGTATGTTCTCGCCCGGGACAGCGGGCCGATCGTGCCCGATTTCCGAATCGAGAAGCAGATGGCTTTTCCGCTCGAGGCCAGCGGCTACGCCGAATTGCGTTGCAGCGCCCTTGAAGCCGAGTAGCCGGCGAAGCGCGCCGCGCGCCGCTATGCGGTAAACGGCGCCGGCGCCAGCGTCAGCACCAGCAGGACGCCGCCGATAGCCCCCAGCACGCGCTCGCGCAATCCCAGGATCGACCCTTCCTCGAGCACCGGCGGGTGACGCGGGCCGAGCAGCAGCAGCAGACCGCCCCAGAGAAACCAGCCCCACCACAGAAACCCGAGCGGCGCCAGGACGAGCAGAATCCCCCGCGAGATCCCCTCCTGACGGGACCCCGCCAACGCGTACAGAATGTGCCCGCCATCGAGCTGGCCGATTGGCAGCAGGTTGATCGCGGTGACCAGGAAGCCGATCCACGCCGCGAATGCCACCGGGTGCAGCACCAGGGAGGCGTCGGGGGGCAACGGCCCGACCACCAGCCGTTCCAGCAGCGAGAACAGCAGCGAATCCCCCAGCCCGATGCCCAGGCCGGCGCCAGGTTGGCCCGCCGCCGCCGCGGCCTGCACGGAAACGTGCGAGAGCCGCAGGCCGGCGACGGCGAGCGGCAGCGCGACGAGGAAGCCGGCGAGAGGCCCCGAGACGCCGATCTCCAGCAGCGAGCGACGATCGGGAATCGGCGACTCGATGCGGATAATCGCGCCGAACGTGCCGGCGAGCGGCGGCCCCGGGATGAACATCGGCAGGCTGGCGCGGACGCCGTGCCGGTGCGAGGTGATGTAGTGGGAAAACTCGTGGGCCAGCAGTATCAGCAGCAGCGCCGAAGAGAACGGGATCCCCTCGAGCAGCGCGGCGGGATTGGCGATCGGGTCGGCGCCGGTCATCATGCTCCCAGCCCCAAGCGTCGTGACCACCGTCGCCAGAAACAGCAGAATCGGGATTCCTCGCTTCAGATGAGGCAGATTTGTCTCCCGTCGTCGGTGATGTCGTCGGGGAAGCGCCGCGTCATCTCGCCCTTGACGTACTCCTCGACCTCCCAGGCCGTGTTGAACTGAGCGGTCGCGGCGGCGAGCTGCAGTGCATCGGCCAGCCGAGTCGCTCGAACGATCTTCTTGACGCGGGGCAACGAGACGGCGTTCATGCTCAGGGAGTCGATGCCCATGCCGATGAGCAACTGGGTGTGGATCGGCTCTCCGGCCATCTCGCCGCACATCGCCACCGGGATACCCTGCGTGTGCGCCGCGCGCACCGTCTCCCGGATGATCCGCAGCACCGCCGGGTGCAGGGGCCGGTAGAGATAGGCCACGTGCTCGTTCACCCGGTCGATGGCGAGCGCGTACTGGATCAGGTCGTTGGTGCCGATCGAGAAGAAGTCCGACTCGCGCGCCAGGATGTCCGCGATGATCGCCGCGGACGGCGTCTCGATCATCACGCCGACCTGCAGGGCCCGGTCGTAGGGTTCCCCGCGCTGGTCCAGCTCGCGCGCCACCTCGCCGAGGAGCTCCTTCGCCTGGAGCAGCTCGGTCAGCTCGGAGACCATCGGGAACATGACCCGCAGCTTCCCGTGGGCGCTCGCCCGCAGGATGCCCGCGAGCTGCGTCTTGAAGGCAGTGACCTCGCGCAGGCAGAAGCGGATCGCGCGCAGACCGAGGGCGGGGTTCATCTCCTTGGCCAGGGGGACCTGCGAGATGAACTTGTCGCCGCCCAGATCGAAGGTGCGGATGGTCGCCGGACGCGGGTGGATCGACTCGATCAGGCGCCGGTAGAGCCCGTAGTGCTCCTCCTCGGTCGGCATGTCGCTCCGGTTGAAGTAGAGGAACTCCGTGCGGTACAGACCGATCCCGGCGGCGCCGTGCTCGAGCACCGACGGGATCTCCTCCGGCAGTTCGATGTTCGCCTCGAGCCCGACGCGGTACCCGTCGAGCGTCTCGGAGGGCAGCTCGCGCAGCTTGTGCAGTTCGACGTCGTAGCGGTGGTACCGGCGGCGCAGCGTCTCGTAGTGCCGGACGGTCTCCTCATCCGGGTGAACGTGGACCTGGCCGGTGTTGCCGTCGATGATCAGCGGGTCACCATTGGCGACCCGGCTGGTGATGTCCTCGAGGCCGACGATCGCCGGGATCTCGAGCGAACGGGCCACGATCGCGGTGTGCGAGGTCTTCCCGCCCATGTCGATGGCGAAGCCGAGCACCCACTCCTTGCGCATCTGGGCGGTGTCCGACGGGGAGAGATCGCGGGCGAGGACAATAACGCCCTCCGGGATCTGCGTGACCTGCTCGTGGGTGGCGCCGACCAGGTTGTGCAGCACACGCTGGCCGATGTCCTCCATGTCCCCCGCCTTCTCGCGCAGATAGGCGTCCTCGATCGACTCGAAGGCCTCGCGGAAGCGCGCGATCACCTGCTGGAGGGCCCACTCGGCGTTCACGCGCTCGCTGCGGATGATCTTCGCAACGCCGTCGAGCAGCATGCGGTCCTTGAGCATCAGCAGGTGTGCGTCGAGGATATACACGTGCTGCGGGCCGAGATCCCGGGCGAGCCGGCGCTTGAACTTTCGCAGCTGGGTGACCGCCGCAGCCACGGCGGCCCGGAAACGGCGCACCTCGCTCGCGACGTTCCCCGGCGGAATTTCCCAGCGATGGGCTGTGTAATCGGTCTTCTCCAGCACGAAAGCCGGGCCGATGGCGATGCCGGGCGAGACGCCGATGCCGACGATGCTGACTCGCTGATGCGCCATCGTCTACTGCTCCTCGTGGAAGCGGTTGAAGATCAGCGCCTCGATGGCCGCCAGCGCGGCGGTTTCATCCTCGCCGTCGGCGCTCACCGTGACCTTATGACCCTTCGCGGCCGCCAGCAGCATCAGCCCCATGATGCTCTTGGCGTTGGCGCTGGCGCCGCCCTTCTCGACGGTGATGTGCGACTTGAAGTCGCACGCCGTCTTCACCAGGTGGCTGGCCGCGCGCGCGTGCAGCCCGAGTTTGTTCACGATCGGCAACTCCTTGCGGATCATGGCGCGCTCACCACCCGCACCACCCCGGCCAGCGCTGCCAGCGCGGAAAGACCGGCCAGCAACCGCCCCGGGGGGAGTCCCCGGCCCTGCACGCCCAGCAGCAGCAGGAAGAGGGCGACCGCCGCGCCGACCGAGACCAACCCGTGCCCGGGCAGCACGCCCCAGGTGCCGTCGAGGCTCGAGGCCCCCAGCAGAAACCCGCACAGGACCGTGGTGGCGACGCCCAGCGCCGGCAGCGCGCGTGACAACGGCTGCCGCTGGAGCAGCCCGACGACGGTGCCCGCCCCTCTCAGGCCGGCGCGGATTCCCAGCACCCGGATGCCGAGATGCGGCACATTATAGACCGCAAGCAGCACCAGCGGCGCCCAGACCACCCCCGCGAGCGCGGCCGGCAGCGCGACCAGGGCGGCGAACGGACGCAGCGTGGCCCAGAAAAACTCATCGCCGATGGCCCCGAGGGCGCACATCAGCGAGTGCTTGAGCCCTTCGACCGCTTCTTCGCTCGCGCCGCTCTGCTCCTGCCGGATCACTGCAGCCGCGACGAGGCCCGCGAAGTACGGGTGCGTGTTGAAGTTCCTCAGGTTCCGCACACCGGCGCGGCGCAACTCCGGCGCGGAGAGGCGTCGGTCCGCGAGCGCCGGCCAGGTCATCAGGAAAAACCCGAGGTTCTGCAGCCCGGCGAAATTCCACGACGACTGCACGAGCAGACTGCGGAAAAAGATGCTTCTGCCGAGACTCCCCGCCACGATGCGTCAAACCGCCGATCGCGTGAAGAGAACACCGGCGGCGATACCCGCCGCCAGCGACAGGGGCCAGTCGGGACGACGGCGCTGCGACAGCAGTGCCGCCAGCCCGATCAACGGGACGCACCGTGCGAAGAGCTCGAAAACCGGAGCGGCCGCCGTAGCCCGCCCCAGACCGGCCCCATCCCAGAGCGCGACCGCGCTGAGCACAACCAGGGCAACGATGAACGCCCGCAGGAAGAAGAAGAGCAGTCCCCCGTTCACCGCCACCTGGGCCAGGCGATACCTCCCCTGTTCCAGCAGTCGTTCCGTAAGATGCGTCCAGAGCCGATTGGCCCGTCGCACCCGCACGTCGAACAGCCTGCCCAGGACCGCCAACGGCAGAAACCCGGTCGCCAGCAACCCGAGGAGCGCTTGATCTCCCCAGCCGGGCGGGTGGCCGAGTGCGATGAACGTCGCGACGCCGATCAGACCGGCCAGCGCCGTGTCCGGGGGAATGCTTGCCCCAACCGGCAGGTCGGTCAGGCAGAGAAACTGGAAGAAGGCCCCCGCGAGCAGGCCGGAGGCGGGTTCGCCGGCGCTCCAGCCCAGGATGACGCCGCCGACCAGCGGCTGCGAAAAGAGCACCTGGGCCAGAGCCGTCTGATCGAGCCCGAGCGCGCCGATGATCAGGGCGGTGCCGGCCGCGTTCACCCGTCCCCCTGCTGCAACTGCGCGGGCAGCGCGCAGGAGCGATCCCGCGGCATCAGGCGCACGTCAACTTCCACCCCCCGGCTGACGATGTCGCGCAGGATGGTGCAATCCTCGCGGTCCAGGGTCACCCCGTCGCAGATGCACAGACAGCCCTGGTTGTGCCGCAGGCCCCCGAGGTTCAACCGCGAAACCACGAGGCCGGCGTCCATCGCCCGACGGGCATCCTGGAGGCTTTCGAAAAGCACGATCACCGTATCGTGAGCCCACTCGGTTCCCGCGCCCCGGCGGGCGGCCTCCGCAACCGGTACGACTTCAACGCGCACGCCGGCGGAGCAGGACTGACAAATGCCGGACAACAAGGGGTTGGCGGCGACGCGATCGTTGGCGACGACGACAACGGTGGCGTGCAGGTGCGGCACCCAGCCGACGGAGACCTGGCCGTGCAGCAGGCGCTCGTCCACGCGGGCGAGGGCGATCATGCCCGGGAACCTCCGGCCGCCGGGTCGGGGCCGGCGAGCACTTCGCTGGCGACGAGGATGGCATTGCGGCCGACTCTCTTGACGTTGGCGGCCGTCTCGCGCAGGTCGGACGCGCGCCGCACCTGCACGGCCTTGAGCAGCATCGGCAGGTTCACCCCCGAAACCACCTCGACCGGGCGCGGTCCGCCGATGAGCGCGAGACACAGGTTCGACGGGGTCCCGCCGAGCATGTCGGTCAGCACCAGGACGCCATCGCCTTCGTCGGTCCCGTCGAGCGCTTCCTGGAGGCGGGCGGTGGCATCCTCGAGACGGTCGGCGATCTGGAGCGACAATGCCGCGACCTGCGGCTGCGCGCCGACGATCATCTCCATGGCGCCGATCAGCGCCTGCCCGAGATCGCCGTGCGTGGCAAGCACCATGCCGATCACGGTTCGCCCCCGTCCCCGGGCCCGCCCCCGTCGCACCGAAGGTCGCGGTTGCGCATGGTCACCCGCAGCTCCGGGCCGGTGAGCGCCGCAGCCGCCGCGCGGGCGATCACCGGTGAGCGATGCCTCCCGCCGGTGCAGCCGATCGCGATGGTCAGGTAGGCCCGGCCGTCGGCGCGGTAGAGCGGCAACAGGAAGGACAGGAACGGCAGGAATCGCTGCAGGAAAGCCGTGGTTTCAGGACGACCGAGCACGAAATCGCGCACCGGGTCGTCCAGGCCGCTGAGCTGTTTGAGCCCGACTTCGAAGAAGGGGTTGCGGATGAAGCGCACGTCGAAGACCAGGTCGGCTTCCGCCGGGATGCCGTACTTGTAGCCGAAGGAGATGATGGTCACGATCAGGTTGCGTCCGGC
The DNA here is from genome assembly GCA_031406795.1 of Candidatus Rokuibacteriota bacterium. Lineage (GTDB taxonomy): Bacteria > JAUVQV01 > JAUVQV01 > JAUVQV01 > DATDCY01 > DATDCY01. The sequence goes on along the minus strand of JANOHV010000023.1, from coordinate 37,859 downwards.
GCGCACCTCCCGGGCGATGGCGACCATGCGCTCGCGCAAGTCACGGACGCGCAGCAGCGAGGTGTCCACGACCTGGTCCGCCAGGTCGCGCAGCGGCGCGAGTTCGCGGCGCTCCTGGCGGATGGCCTCCACGAGCGGCAGCCCGCCGCCGAGCGGGTGCACGCGCCGGGTTTCGCTGAAGCGGCGGACGAGCACGTTCTCGGTGGCCTCGAGAAAGAGCAGTCTGATCCGGATACCCCGCGCGCGCGCGGCACGGTAGACCCGGGGGAACTTCCGCACGAAGTCGCGCTCGCGGATATCCATGCCGAGGACGACGAGATCCAAATCGAGCGTGCTGCGGTGGGTCAACTCGAGCATCTGCGGCAGCAGCTCGGTCGGCAGATTGTCGACGCAGTAGGCTCCCAGGTCTTCGAGCGCCTTGACGGCGGAGCTCCGGCCGGAGCCGGAGAGTCCGGTGATCACGAGAAATTCGGTGTTCGGCGCACCGGCGGCGCCCTTGCGGGGCTTGACGCTTCTCACCGGCGTTCGCGCCGTCGTCTTCATCGCGCGCCCCCTCCCGTCTGCTGGAGCAGGCGCCGGTTCAATTCCCGCGCCGTGTGATACCCCTGCTTCTTGAGCAGGTGGTTTCTCGCGGCGACCTCGAGGATCACGGCGATGTTCCGTCCCGGGCTGACCGGCACGCGCAAGTCCGTGACCGGAATCTCCAGCATCTTGCGGTAGTGCTCCTCGAGTCCGAGCCGGTCGTACTCCGAGCCGTTGTTCCACTCCTCGAGCTGAACGACCAGCTCGATCTCGACCGCGGCCAGCACCGCGGCCACGCCGTACAGCTCCTTGACGTCGATGATGCCGATGCCGCGGATCTCCATGTGATAGCGGGCCAGCCCGGAGCCGCTCCCCATCAGAGAGCGGTTTTCCCCGCGGTGGACGATCACCATATCGTCCGCGATGAGACGGTGGCCGCGGGTCACCAGTTCGAGCGCGCTCTCGCTCTTGCCGATGCCGCTCGGGCCGAGGATCAGGACCCCGACCCCGAAGATCTCCACGAGCACCCCGTGGACGGTGACCTCGGCGCCGAGGCGGTTGCGGAGAAAGAAACCCAGGCGCGAGAGGCTGGTCTCCAGCGATTCGCGCGTCAGGAGCAGCGGCAGCGACAACTCGCGCGAGAGCGCGATGATCGCCTCGGGTACCGGGCGGCTGCGCGAGAGCACCAGGCCGGCGACGGCGCTGGCGGTCAGCGACCGCAGCAGCCGTCGGCGCTCGCCCGCCGCCAGCCGGTCCAGGCGCGCCAGCGCCGCGGGACCGACCGCCATCAGACAATCGCTCCCGCCGAAGCGCGGGGCGCTCCCGGGCCGGAACGTGAGCTTGCGCACGCTCGAGCAGCGGATGGGGCGCTCGAGCCCCTGACTTCCCGAAAACAACTCGAGACCGAGGTGCGGGTTGCCGAGCAGCTCTCGCACCGTAAGATACGAGGCGGCAGGGGAAATCCGCCCCGCCGCAGCGTCAGCCGGGCGCACGCGACCGGGTGCTGCGGCGTTGACTCTTCTGAGGGACACCACGGCGACTACTCGCTGACGCTGGTCGCGCTTCTCGTCGCGCTGCCTAGGCCGGGGGCTGGACGAGTCCGAAGCTGCCGTCGCCCCGTTTGTACAGAACGTTCACCAGACCGTTCTTGGCGTTGTGAAACACCAGAAAGTGCTCGGGGCCGGCCTGGAGCGTCTCGACGGCTTCGTTGACGCTCAGCGGCTTGGGCGCGAAGGTTTCCGCGACGAAAACCTGCGCGGGCGGCGGAGCGACCTCGTCCTCGACCGCGACGGCTTCCGTCGCTCCGGCCAGGTGCTTGTGGTCCTTGATCTTGTCCTTCAGCCGCTTGGCCTGCGTCTCGATCTTGTCGACCACCTGATCGATCGAGGAGTACATGTCGTGGGTCTCCTCCTTGGCGTGCAGCGTGGCGCCGTGCGATTGGATGACGACCTCGACGAGGTGGCGGTTCTTCTCCACGGAGATGGTGACGTGGCTGGAGGTGATCTTGTCGAGCAGTTTGCAGGCATGACCAAGCCGCTCGGTCACGTGGTCTCTGAGCGCTTCGGTGATTTCGACGTGCCGGCCGGTGATCGTGATGGGATTGCTCATGGTCGTAGCCTCCTTGATGTGACGGTAGCACTCCGGGGGGAATTGTTCAACGCCGCAGACCGCCGTTTCAATAGATCCGGCGGCGGCGGCTCGCCGGCGGAAGCCGCAGGATCGAGCGGTACTTGGCCACCGTGCGTCGCGCGATGTCCAGGCCGTGCTCCTGATTGAGGCGCCGGACGATTTCAAGGTCGCTCAGCGGCCGGCGCGGGTCTTCAGCCGCGATGATCTTCTGCAGCAGATCCTGCACCGAGATCGAGGCCATGGAATCCCCGCCGCCGTTGCGGCCGATGCCGCTGTTGAAGAAGTACTTCAGCTCGAAAAGTCCCTGGGGGGTCTGCGCGTACTTGTTGCTCGTCACGCGGCTCACCGTCGACTCGTGCATCTCGATGTCGTCGGCGACCGTGCGCAGCACCAGCGGGCGCAGGTAGTCGATGCCGCGGTCAAGAAATTCGCGCTGGAACTTCACGATGCTGCGGGTCACCTTGAGGATCGTCTCCTGGCGCTGCAGGATGCTCTTGATCAGCCAGCGCGCGGAGTTGACCTTCTTCTCGATGAACTCGCGGTCCGCCGCCTCGAGTCCGCCTTTGCGGAACATCCGCCGGTAGAACCCGTTGATTCTCAGCTGCGGCAGTCCGTCCTCGATGAGGCTCACGACGTAGTCATCGCCGTCTTTCGTGATGGTGATGTCCGGGACGATCGTCGATGCCGCGTCGCCGGCGAAGCGCCGGCCGGGGTGCGGCTCGAGTTCCCCGATCGTGCGCGCGGCGGCGAAGATCGCCTCAAGGGGGACTTTCTGCTCGCTCGCGATGCGCTTGTAGCGCCGGGCTTCGAGATCCGCCAGGTGCTGGCGCACCAGACGCTCCGCCAGCCCCCCGGCCAGGCCGCGCTGCTCGAGCTGAATGGCCAGGCACTCGGCGATGTCGCGCGCGCCGACCCCCGGCGGGTCGAAGGCCTGAACGATGCGCATGACCCGCAGGACCGCCTCTCCGGTGACGCCGAGCAGAACGGCGATCTCCTCGGGCGAGGTCCGCAGGTACCCGTCGTCGTCGATGTTCCCGACGATCTCCGTGCCGATCAGGCGATCCTCGTCGGTCGAGACGGCGACGCTCAGTTGCTGCTCGAGATGGTCGGCGAGGCTCTCGGCGTGCGAGAGCGCGCTCTCGTACTCGGGGGCCTCCTCGGCGCCCCCGCGCTGCTCGAACGACTCGTCGTAGCTCTCCAGGTAGCGGGTCCAGCTCTCGTCGTCGCCGTCGGGCGACGGTGCGGCCTCGGGTTCGCCGGCGGCGCTCGCCGGCGGCGGGACCTCGGGCGCCGGCCCGATCGGCTCGGCCTGCAGCTCCTCGAGCGTCGGGTTCTCGAGCAACTCCTGACGGATGTACTGCACCAGCTCCTGGCGTGAGTACTGGAGAAGTTTGATCGCCTGCTGGAGCGAAGGCGTCAGCACCAGCCGCTGGGTCAACCGGAGATCGAGACGCGGCTGCTGCATCGGCTAGAGCCCCGACGCGGCGAGGCGGAAGCCCTCGCCGAGATAGATCTTCCGGGCCTTGTCGCTGCCGGCGATCTGCGCCGGCGTCCCCTCCTCGAGGATCTCCCCGGCGTTGATGATGTAGGCGCGATCGGTGATCTCGAGCGTCTCCTGCACGTTGTGGTCGGTGATCAGGATCCCGATGTCCCGGGCCTTGAGAATCGCGGCGAGCTTCTGGATCTCCATGACCGCTTTCGGATCGATCCCGGCGAAGGGCTCGTCGAGAAGCACGAAGCTCGGCGAGGTCGCGAGGGCGCGGCAGATCTCCACCCGGCGCCGCTCCCCGCCCGAGAGCGAATGGGCCTTGTGGTCCGCCAGGCGGGTGACGCCCAGATCCTCGAGCAGCCGTTCCATCGCCTCGTAGCGCGCCGCCTTCGAGTAGGGCATGTTTTCCAGGACCGCGAGCACGTTTTCGGCGACCGTCAGCTTGCGGAAGACCGACGGTTCCTGCGGCAGATAGTTGATTCCCCTGCGGGCGCGCAGGTACATCGGCAGCGCGGTGATGTCCTCGTCGTCGAGCAGCACCCGGCCGCTGTCCGGGTGCGTCAGCCCGACGATCATGTAGAACGAAGTCGTCTTGCCGGCCCCGTTCGGCCCCAACAGCCCGACGATTTCGCCCTGGCGAACCTCGATGTTGACACCGCGGACCACCGTCCGGGACCGGTAGGCCTTGACGAGCCCTTCGGCGCGCAGCGTGCGCATCAGGGTTTCTTCGCCTCCTTCAGGTCATCCGGAAAAACCTTGAGATTGACCTTGCCTTTGACGACAACCTTCTTGTCAACTAGGAAGAAGACCATCTCCTCGCCGACAATGGAATTCTTGCCTTCCCAGAGCCGCGGATTGCCGGTCATGGTCACCGTCCGCTGCTCCAGGTCATAGGTACCCTTGTCGCCGGTGGCGTAACGCTCTTTCCCCGACTCGGGGTCGACCTGCCGGAAACTCACCTTCTTCTGCGCAACGATCGAGCTGATCCGCCGGGCGGTCGACGGCACGCCGATCCCGGTGGTGGGAGTCCCGGCCACGGGCGCCGGCTTTTCGAAGGTCACGTCCATGCGATCGGCGGAGATCGTCGCGTCGCCCTGCACGGCGACGACGTTCCCGGTGAACACGACGAGACCTTCCTTGTTGAAGTATTCCGCCGCGTCGGAGGAGACCTCCACCGGCTGCTGCGGCTCGACCGGCTTGTTCGACGAAACCGGCGCCGCCGGCGCAGTCGCCGCGGCGTCGGGAGACGCTCCCGGGTTGTCGGCCGCAGCCGACGCGGTCGTCACCGCCGCGACGGCCAGCACTGCGAACATCCATCCGATCGACCTGCTCCGTCTCCGCACAGCCGCTCCTCCTGGCCTGGCACTGCCCGCACCCCCGCACGAGGGCCAACCGATACGATACTTCATCTGCTCATCCTCCGCTAGGAGCGCCGGGACTTCGCCAGCGCGCCGCCCAGAATCTCCCCACGCACCCGCCCCCGCAGCGTGATGCTCTGCGTCGCGAGGTTGGCGTCGAGCCCTTCGCCGTGGAACGTGAAACTCGGGGTGGTGATGACGACCGGTAGCGGCGCCTGCAGCATCTTGGTCTTCTCGTCCCAGAAGATCTTTTCGGTGCGCACCACCGCGCCGTCCGCCCGCTCGATGCGGACGTCGCCGCGCAGTTCGGCGTTACGGTCGCGGAAATCAACGGTGCCCTCCGCGCTGGTGATGACGACGGTGATCTCGCCGGGTTCGCCGTACCAGGTCACCTTGACCGTGTGCAGGTTCGCCCGGTCCTCGAAGATTTCGGCGCGGGCGGATTCCAGCACCCAGATCGTGCGGTCCATCCGCGTTTCGACATGCCGGAAATCCCGCGTGACCATCTCGGCCTTGGTATCGTTGACCGGGAGCCCGACCGGCGCCTGCGGTCGCTCCTCGACCGCCATCCGCCGAAACCAGTACACGCCCGCCACCACGGACAGGACCAACGCGATCAGCAGGACGCGCCCGGCCCGGGCCTTGATCCGCAACCAGCGCGCCGCGCTCACCGGGCGATTCTCGCCAGCGCCGCCTCCCAGCGACCCTGCGCCACCAGGATGAACTCCACCAGTTCACGCACGGCCCCGCGCCCGCCGTGAGCCGCCGCGACCCAGTCCGCGACGGCGCGCACCTCCGGGACCGCGTCGCCGACCGCGGCCGCGAAGCCGGCCCGGCTCAGCGCGGGCAGATCGACGATGTCGTCGCCCAGGTACGCAGTCTCCTCCGGCCGGACGCACTCCTCGCGGAAGAACAGTTCCATCGTCTCGCCCTTGTCGTGTGCTCCCTGGAAGACGCGGTGCACCCCCAACTCCGCGGCGCGGCGCTCCACGACCCGCGACCGGCGTCCGGTGAGAAACACCGTGCGGATTCCCTCGCGAGCCGCGAGCACGAGGCGCTGCCCGTCACGCACGTCGAAGGCTTTCCACTCGCCCTCGCCGCCGTCGAGGATGATGCGCCCGTCCGTGAGCACGCCGTCGACGTCGAGCACCAGCCAGCGGACGCTCCGGGCTTTCTCGCGCGCCAGCGAATCGGACACGGCGTTCACTAGGCGATGCCGGCCTTGAGCAGATCGTGCAGGTGGACGAGGCCGCGCAGTCGCCCCGCGCGGTCGGTGACGGCCAGTGCGGTGATCGCCCGGGACTCCATGAGTCGCATCGCCTGGACCCCGAACTCCTGTTCCTCGACCGTGGCCGGTGTGCGCGTCATGACCTCGCCGGCCAGCGTGGTTGCGAAATCCACGCCGCGCTCGATCATGCGTCGCAGGTCGCCGTCCGTGACGACCCCCCGGAGCCTGCGGCGGGCGTCGACGACCGCGGCGATGCCGAGCTTGCGCGAACTCATCACGTAAATGGCCTGGAGCAGCGGGGTCTTCTCCCGCACCAGCGGCAGGTCGGCGCCGCGGTGCATGAGGTCGGCGACGCGCAGCCAGCGGGTGCCAAGTTTGCCCCCCGGGTGCAGGCGGGCGAAGTCCTCCTCGCGAAAGCCCCGGTGCTCGAGCAGCGCCATCGCCAGCGCGTCACCGAGCGCGAGCGTGGCGGTCGAACTCGTCGTCGGCGCGAGCCCGAGCGGACAGGCCTCCCGGGCGCGGCCGGTCAGCAGCACGACGGTACTGGCTTTCGCGAGGCGCGAATCGCGCCTGCCGGTCAGCGAAACAACCGCGATGCCGATCTGCCGCAGCGACGGCAGCAGCCGCAGGATCTCCTCGCTCTCTCCGCTGGTCGAGACGGCGAGGACGACGTCGCCCGGGGTGACGACCCCCAGGTCGCCGTGCGCCCCCTCCGCGGCGTGCAGGAAGACCGCCGGCGTCCCCGTGCTGGCCAGGGTCGCGGCGACCTTCTTCGCGATCAGTCCCGACTTGCCGACGCCGGTGAGGACGACCTTGCCCCGGCACTCGGAGAGCAGGTGCACGGCCGCGAGAAAATCGCGACCGAGACGCGGAGCGAGGCGTCGGATGGCCTCGGCTTCCATTTCGAGCGTCTGGCGCGCCCGGGCGAGGACGCGCGCGTCGCTCGTCTTCACCGGCCCCCTCCGCGTCCGATGCGATCGAGTTCCACCAACTGCGGCCAGAGACGAGCGAGCACGCGCGGCGTGATGCTGTTCGGGCCGTCGCTGCGCGCCTTGCTCGGCCGGGGATGAACCTCGAAGAAGACCCCGTCGCAACCGACCGCCGCCGCGGCCCGCGCGAGATACGGGACCATCGCCCGGTTGCCCCCGGAGCGTCCCTTGCCGCCGCCCGGCAGTTGCACGCTGTGCGTGGCGTCGAACAGGACCGGGACGCCGAACGCGCGCATCACCGGCAGGGACTGGAAGTCGACCACGAGGCGATGGTAGCCGAACGTCGTTCCCCGCTCGGTGATCAGCACCCGCCCTTTGCCGCCGACCTGTGCCTTCTCGACGATGTAGCGCGCATCCTCGGGCGCGAGAAACTGGCCCTTCTTGACGTTCACCGCCCGGCCGCTCGCCGCGGCGGCGTAGATCAGATCGGTCTGCCGGCAGAGAAACGCCGGGATCTGCAGGATGTCGGCGACGGGGGCGACCAGTCCGACTTCTTCGACCGCGTGGACGTCGGTCATCACCGGCAGGCCGGTGCGCTCCTTGACCAGCGCGAGGATCTCCAGCCCTTTGTGCAACCCGAGTCCGCGAAAGGAACCGCCGGCGGTGCGGTTGGCCTTGTCGTAGGAGGCCTTGAAGACCAGGGGCGCGCCGAGACGCGCGGCGAGATCCCGCAGTTCGCAGGCCAGGTCGATCGTGAAGGAGCGCCCCTCGATCACGCAGGGGCCGGCGATCAGCGCCAGCGGTCGGCCCGGGCCGATTTCGACGGCTCCGGCACGCACCGGAGCGAAGGCGCCCGAGCGGGGCGCGGTGCGATCAGGAACGACAGGCTTCGACGGCATGACCGGCGGGCGGCGGCGATTTCTCGCGGTGCGCCCGGGCAGCCTTCACGAACTCCCGGAAGAGCGGGTGGGCAGCCCAGGGGCGCGACTTGAACTCCGGGTGGAACTGGCAGCCGAGGAACCAGGGGTGCTCCGGCAGTTCGACGATCTCGACGAGGGTCCGCCCGGGGTAAATCCCCGAGGTGCTCATCCCCGCCGCGAGAAACTGCTCGCGGTAGCAGTTGTTGAATTCGAAGCGGTGACGGTGCCGCTCCTGGATCTCGGTCTGTCCGTAGGCCAGGGCGGCCAGCGATCCCTCCTGCAGCGTGCAGGGGTAGGAGCCCAGGCGCATCGTGCCGCCTTTGTCGACAACGCCGTGCTGCTCGGGCAGCAGGTCGATGACCGGGTGCGGCGTCTTCGGGTCGAACTCGGAGCTGTTCGCGCCCGCCAGCCCGAGAACATTGCGCGCGTACTCGATGACGGCGCACTGCATGCCGAGGCAGATGCCGAAGAACGGCAGCCGGCGCTCGCGGGCGTAGCGGATCGCGGCGATCTTGCCCTCGATGCCGCGGATGCCGAAGCCGCCCGGCACCATCAGGCCGTCGATCCCGTCCAGGTGCCGCTCGGCGCCCTCCTTCTCGAGCGTCTCCGCGTCGACCCAGCGCAGCTTGACGCGCGTCTCGTTCGCGACGCCGCCGTGCACGAAGGACTCCGTCAGGCTCTTGTAGGCCTCCTTGAGCACGATGTACTTGCCCACCAGCGCGATCTCGACCTCGGCCTTCGGCTGGTAGATGCGCCGGACGATCTCCTCCCAGACGGAGAGGTCCGGCCGCCGGGTCCAGATGTTGAGCAGGCGGGTGATCTTCTCGTCGATCCCCTCCTGGTGCAGTACCAGCGGGACCTCGTAGATCGTGTCGACGTCTTTGCCGGTCACCACCGCGTCGGGGGTGACGTTGCAGAACAGCGCGATTTTCGCCTTGATCTCCGGCGAGAGATAGCGGTCGGTGCGGCAGAAGATGATGTTCGGCTGGATGCCGATCTCGCGCAGCATCTTCACGCTGTGCTGCGTCGGTTTGGTCTTGAGCTCCCCCGCCATGCCCAGGTGCGGCACGAGGGTCAGGTGGATCGAAATGGCGTTTTCCGGGCCGACCTCCCACATGAACTGGCGGATCGCCTCGAGGAAGGGCTGGCTCTCGATGTCGCCGACCGTGCCGCCGATCTCGACGATGACGATGTCGACTTCGGGCACTTTGCGGAAATCGGCCATGATCTCGTCGGTGATGTGCGGGATGATCTGGACCGTCCCGCCGAGGTAGTCGCCGCGGCGCTCCTTGGTGATGACCGAGTAGTAGATCTGGCCGGTCGTGAAGTTGTTGTCGCGGCCGAGGCGCGCGTGCGTGAACCGCTCGTAGTGGCTGAGGTCCAGGTCGGTCTCGGCGCCGTCGTCGGTGACGAAGACCTCGCCGTGCTGGATCGGGTTCATGGTGCCCGGGTCGATGTTGATGTAGGGGTCGAATTTCTGCAGCGTCACCGAGAGGCCGCGGGCCTCGAGCAGAGCGCCGATGGAGGCGGAGGCGAGACCCTTGCCCAGTGAGGAGAGGACGCCGCCGGTGACGAAGATGTACTTCGGTTTCATGGCCTCTGCGGACCGGGTTTCTCGATGCTCATAATGATCGCGGGATTATCGCCCCCCGCACCCGGGTTGTCAACTTCCCGCTGCGCCCTGGTATGAATAGTGCTTAACACTACGACGAACCTTTGTGAACAACACCTTGAGAATATGGTGGTAAACGCACAACGGTTCGTAGGGGCGGGGTTCGTCCCCGCCCGAGTTGAGGACAGTTCACCGCAAACGGGCGGGAGGGGATAAACCCTCTCCCTACGAAAAATAACGGTCTGAGGTACCACAGGAAAGATTCGCTGTAGTGTTAATCGCGGTTGGTCCGGTCGCGGAGAGGTTGGTCAGAAGGGCAACGCGGCAGGCGGGTCCTTTCAACGAGCGTCACGGTCGCGAAAACAGAGCGGGTCGCGCTCGCGCAGCGGATCGAGGCCGAAGCCGTGCGCGACGGCGAGGCAGCCGCCGCAGACCGGGCGGATCGCGCAGTCGCGGCAGGCGGCGCAGCCGCCGCGGTAGGCCTGCGCGGCCGCGCCATCGTAGACCGCGGCGATGCCCTCACGAACCACGTTGCCGACCGGCGAAGGGAACTTCCGGCAGGCGTGCGCCTCGCCGTCGGGCAGCACGGCGAGGAAATTGAATGCCGCGCCGCACCCGAAGCCGGTGCAGCCGCCGAAGGGGGGCTCGCCGCGCTCGCGCCGCAGGATGTTGATCATGTTGTCCTTGAGGCCCAGCGCCGGGTCGCGCTCCGCCGCCGCGAGGTATTCCTCGAGAAACCGGGCATAGCGTTCGCGGGTGGGGAGGCGCAGGTTCGCACCCTCCCCGACCATGGCCAGGCGGTTGAAGTGAAAATCGTCGACGAGCCCGCGCAACCGACGCGTCAGGGGCAGCACCTGATCGATGTTGCTTTCGGTCAGCGTGAGCATGACCATGCTCGAGACCTCCAGCTCCCTGAGCTCCCGCAGGAATTTCAGGGTCCGCTCGAAGTGTCCGGCCCCGCGCACCCAGTCGTTGTGCTCCGGCAGGCCTTCGAGACTGACCTGGTAGAAACCGGGCCGGCGGATTTCGATCAACTCCTCGATCCGGGCGCGCGGCGCCGGGTTGCCGAGGATGCACAGGCCGAAATCGCGCGCGGCGGCGGCCCGGTAGATCTCGGTGAAGTCCGGGTGCAGCAGCGGGTTGCCGCCGCTCAGCGAGACGGACCCGCTCACCCGTCTCTGCCGGCAGAAGTCCCGCAGGTCGTCGAGTACGCCCAGGGCGGCCGCCAACGGGACGGCCGAACGCGCGCTGCGGTCATAGCAGTGGCGGCAGTGCAGATCGCAGGCTTGCGTCAGGTGCCACTGCAGGGTGAACCCGGTGACGCTGAAGAAGGACTCGTCGACCAGCTCGCCCCGGGGGAAATCCTCCCCGCGACGGATGAGCGGGCGCGGCGCCAGGAGCACTCCGCCGTCGGCCGCGCGGGCGAGCACGCTCTCGATGACCCCCCGGGAGAGCGCCCCGGCGGCCGCGGCCGCGTCCAGGTCGATGCCCTCCACCACGAGCTTGAGAGCGAGCAGATCGTCTGCGCCGGCCGCGCGGGCGACCACGCGCCCGCTCCCGGGGGAGCGCCAGATCAGCAGCGTCTCCTGGCCCGGAGCCGGCGGGGCGGCGCTTTCGGCGAGCGCGTCGGGTCCGGCGTAGGCTCCGAGATTCCGCCAGGCCAGAGCGAGCGCCTGCAGCGTCGGATTGACCTCGTGCCGGTCGCCTTCCGCCCAGCGGGCCGGCGTCTGCGCCGCGGCCACCGCTTCTGCGGCCTCCCGCACGCGCGCGAGATCGGCCGCGCAGTCGGGAGGGAGGGACGAATTCCGGGAAGTCATGACGCGAGAACCCTAGTCCGGACGGACTCTGGTGTCAACTTCAGAAAAAAACTCCGAACCGACATCCTCGAGGACGCTCGCGCGCCCCCGGTTCCGCCAGTTCGGAGTGCCCGGCTATTCCGTGCTTCCGGGTCGGTTTCTCTCATCTTCCAGTGCAGACCGCACTGGTTACTTCTTGGTGCCCGATCAGGAGCCTCCGGCGCCACCGGCGCCTTTGGTTCCGCTTCAGGAACTGGGGGCTGGGGCCTGCTGCTGGGTTCCAGTGCCACCGGCACCGGTTTTCTTGCCCGTTCACGAGCTCTTCTGCGGCTGCGAGCACCCGACCACTGCGACGCCCGCGAGAAGTGCCGCGAGACCGAAACCAGCCAGAACATTCTTCAGATCCGTGCGTTCCATGCAGATTCACCTCCTTCCCGATGGATTTGCGTCAACCTATAGACACAACACCACTTCGGGACACGCCTGTCAAGAAGTAAATCGGCTCAGATGCCTGCGATGGCTGGGGCGGGAGGATTCGAACCTCCGAATGCGGGATCCAAAGACCCGTGTCTTACCGCTTGACGACGCCCCATCGGCGACGCGCCGGAAGGAAGTGCACCTTGACGAGCCGCCCCGGGATGCTTCCCCGCAGCCGTCCGCGGGCCCGTTCGGCTGCGCGATCGCCGCCGAACAACCCGAAGACGCTCGACCCGCTGCCGCTCAGGAGCGCCCCTTCCGCCCCGGCGGCGGTCAGCCTCTCTTTCACGTCAGCGAGTTCGGGGGCCAAGGCGAATGCCGGCGTCTCGAGATCGTTGAAGAGCAGCCTCGCGAGGCGCCGCAGGTCTCCCCCCTGCCAACACGCGAGGAGGATGGTAAGTTTCCGGGTGCCCGCTGTCAATCTCCCTCGGGTCCGATCCGCGGCATGAACGGCGGGGCGGTGCGCCGGCGCCCGGAGTTTCCGGAAGACGGCGGCCGTTGACAAACCAGGGCCCGCCAGCTGGAGAAGCGCCACCACGGTGCCGGGAAAGGGCGCCAGACGCTCGAGAATCTCACCCCGGCCGCTCCCGATTGCGGAACCGCCCTCAAGGAAGAAAGGGACATCGGAGCCGAGCGCTGCCGCCCAGCCGAGGAGGGTCGCCGGATCGGGACGAATCCCGAAGAGACGGCAGCATCCGAGCAGAACGGCCGCGGCATCGCTGCTGCCCCCGCCGAGCCCGCCCCCCGTGGGAATGCGTTTCTCCAGATCGATGCTGACCCCGCCGGGCAGACCCGTTTTTTCGAGAAACAGCCGCGCGGCGCGGTGGGCAAGGTTGTTCTCGCCGAGTCCGTGCAGCGCCGGGCAGTTCAGCCGCACCCCGCCGCGCGCTCGCCGCAGCGCGATGCGGTCGCACAGCGAGACGGCCTGGAAGATGGTGCGCAACTCGTGGTAACCGTCGGCGCGGGGCCCGAGAACCGCGAGGCCGAGGTTGATCTTCGCCGGCGCGAGTATGCGGACTTCCGCGCCGGATGCGACTCCCGCGGTCACTGCGGGAGATTCCAGCTCGTCCACCTGATGTCGGAACCGAGGGGCGGGCGCAGCGGCTGGGGCGTCGGCGGTGGGTTCCCCTCGATCTCGCTGAGTTCCAGCCTGATGGCGAGCCCGGCCTTGGGAAACTGCAGATCAAAGCGCGAAGGCAGGCTCCAGGAGGACCCCTTGACCCATTCGAGCACCCGCAACTGGAGCACCGCGTCCTCGTCGCAATACCAGGTAATGTGCCGGGGCAGCAACTGCCCGCCCTCATTACCGTAGCGGATGCTCTGGTGCACCCGACCGCCGCGATGAACTTCAAGAACGCGCCCGCCTCCCCAGAACCTGCGAATGGCAAGGCTCTCTCCGGCGACCGGGGCAAGGCGGGCGGCCAGCAGTGCCGACACCCAATCCGCCGGGTCGACCCCGCGGCAACCGTCGGGAAACACGCCGAGCGACGCCGCCAGAGCCGGGCCGGGCCGGTAGTTGACGATCCGCCCCTCTTCGGCGAACAGCATCGCGAGCGGCCGGTCGAGCGGATCGAGCAGGTCGAGGCGGAATCCCCCGAAGCCGTCGAGCAGCAGCGCGCCCGGCAGCGATACTTCCCGGCCCGCGTACGAGAGGCGCGCCTCCGCGGCCGCACGCACCGCAGTCAGGCCCCGGTTGTGTCCGAGAAGCGACTGATACACCTCGCCCGGGGTCGGAGCCGGGCCCGCTGACCCCGGCCGGTGCGACGAACAACCAGCCAGCCCGAGCGCGACGAGGGCCACGATCGCCCCGAGCGCTCGAGCCGGGGGAAAGCTGCTAGGGCGTCGGCGGCTGGGCATCGTTGATCTTCTTCTCGAGCCCGGCGTTCTTGGGCGTGATCGCCAGCGCCTTGCGCCAGACCTCCACGGCCGCTTCCGGCTGCCCGGCCTTGAGCCGCACGTCCCCGAGATGTTCGAGGATCACCGGGTCTTCGCCCACGAGGGAAACCGCCCGCTCCAGGTGAGCGAGCGCCTCGGGAATCAGCCCTTTCTGGAAAAACGCCCAGCCGAGACTGTCCACGAAGAAGCCGTTGTCCGGCTCGAGCGCGACCGCTTTCTGAATCAGCGAAATCGCCTCGTCGAGGTTGGTCCCCCGTTCGGCGAATGAATAGCCGAGATAGTTGTAGGCGTTGGCGTGCTTCGGGTCGACCTTGATCGCCTCGCGGAATGCGGCGATCGCCTTCTCCGACTCCTTGCGCTTGTCGAAGAGAACGCCGCGCTGGAAGTGCAGGTCGCCGCTGCCGGGCGCCTGTTCGAGCCCCCGGCGCAAGTCACGATCGGCGCTCTCGGGGTCGCCCGCTTCCTCGTGCGTCAGGCTCAGCTGCAGGTAGGCATCCGGCGCTTTCGGCGCGAGTTCCACGATCTTCTCGAACTCCCCGATCGCCTCGGGGAAGCGCTTGAGTTTCCGGTAGACCACGCCCAGCCGGAGCCGGTCTTCGCGGGCGTCGGGTTCCATGTCGAGCACGGCCCGCAACGACTGGATCGCGCCGTCGAGATTGCCCTGCTCCTCGTAGACCAGCGCCAGGATGCTGCGCACCCGGGTGTTCCCGGGTTCCTTCTCGAGGATCTCGGTCAGCGTCCGCGCCGCCTCGGCGTACGCGCCCTGCTGCAGCTGCACGATGCCGATCTTGGTCTTGACGGCGACGTTCGCGGGCTCGAACGACAACAAGGCCCGGTACTGTTCGAGCGCCTGCTCCCAGTCGCGGCGCTGCAGCGAGAATTCTCCGAGACGCTGCCGGATCTCCGTGTCGTGCGGGTTGAGACGGATCAGGTCGCGATAGGAGCGTTCCGCCTCGGCCGCCTTCCCCCAGTGGTCGTAGAGAATGCCGAGATATTTCACCGCGGCGACGAAATCGGGGTTGATCACGAGCGCCTTCTTCAGGCTGGCTTCCGCCGCTTCGAAGGCCTTGGCCTCTCCCTGCAGACGCGCCAGCTGGTACAGGCCGAGAAAGCTCCCCGGGCGGCGGGCGACGAGCCGGCCGAGCACCTCCTGGGCCTCGGCGGGCTTGCCCGCATCGGCGAGCAGGTTGGCCAGCTGGAGGTAGGCCTCCTCATGCGCCGGGTCGAGTTCGATCACCTTGCGGAAGGCCGCGATCGCCTCGTCCTTCTGCCGCAGCGCGGCGGCGAGGTCGCCGAGAAAGAGATACGCCTCGATCATCGTCGGGTCGAACTGAACCGCCTTTCGCGCCAGCTGGAACGCCTCTTCGGTGCGGCCGAGCCGGGACACGATCGCCGCCAGCTCGACGTGCAGGAAAGCCGAGCGCTGGTCTTTCGCGAGGGCGTCGCGCAGGTTCTTCTCCGCTTCGGGGAGTCGCCCTTCGCGAAGATCGCGCACCGACAGCAGGTAGTGGTAGTAGGCGAGGTGATTCACGTCGCGCCGTCCCGGCGCCGCCGGCTCGGGGGGGATGCTGCGAGCCAGACCGCAGGCCGCCTCTGCCAGGACCAGCAGGGTCAGGCCGAAGATCCGGGTCCAGCGCGAAAGACGCTGCGTCGCCATCAAGACTCCCTCCCGCGCCCGGTAAACCAGGCGACCGCTCGCCCGATCAACGGTCGGCTTCGGCCTGATTGCTGAAGAACTCATTCCCCGTATTGGTCAGCACGATCCCGATGCTGCCCTCGGTCTCGAGTTTGAGGCCATCGTCCGTTTCACCGAAGAAGGTCACGTGCGCGCTGAGTTCGACGACGGGGTTCCTGCCGGTGTCCTCGAAGGCGCCGGTGTCGATCAGCCAGAGCTTCAGCGAGGTCGAAGGCAGCGGGAACGCGCTCAGCGTCCCCGTAGTTGCCGTGGTGCCTCCCGTGGTCGCGCCGGCGGGCGGCGGGAGATACAGGTTCAACGGATATTCGGCCGAAGGCGGCGAGAACCCGGCCAGCCGGTAGTCAACGCGGGCGCGATAGACGAGAATGCCGGTCCCGCCCGAACTGCCGACGTTCACGCTTCTGTTCTCAAACTCGACGTCGACCGTGGAGGTCGCCTCACCGCGCAGGATGTCCTTGACGACGCTCAGCGTCGTGGCGCCGCGCTTGAAGCCGCGGAACCGGAGCCAGGTCCCGTCGGAGGGACGGCCGCACCCGGATGTCAGCGCCGACACGGCCAGCAGCGCGACGCACAGGAGCCGGCCGCCGCGGAAACCCTTCCCCCGCCCGGTCATGGCGCCTTGTTCCCCTCCAGGGTGCGGAACTGGTCAATCCCCTGCTTGAGCGTCAGAACCCGATCCCTGACCTGCCTGGTCAACAGATCGCCCTCCTCGACATTGTTTACGACATGCGGCGTGATGAGCACCACCAGTTCGGTCTTCTTCACCACTGCCGTGGTTCTTCCGAAGAGGAAACCAATGATCGGTATCCTGCTGAGCCACGGAAGCCCGCTGTGAGTATTCGTGCGGGTCTCCTGGATCAGGCCGCCGACAACGAGCGTCTGGTTGTCCTTGACCACCATCGTCGTCTTCGCCACGCGTTTGCGGATCGTGGGAGAGTTGATCCCGCCGGTACTCGCGTCTTGAGCGTCGCTGACCTCCTGCAGCACGTCGAGGGTCACGAACCCGCCCTCGTTGACGTGCGGGGTCACGGTCAGGATGACGCCCGTGGAACGGTACTCGATGTCGTTGGTGATCGTGTTGGGATCCTGGCCGGCGGAGGCCGTGGTCCGGGTCCGGAGAATCGGCACCTCGTTGCCGACGTCGATCTTGGCTTCCTTGTTGTTCGTCGTCAGGATGTGCGGCGCCGAGAGGATGTTCAGCTTGTTGGCCTCGGCGTTCGCGTTGAGCACGGCGGTCAACCGATTGGCCTCGGTCAGCATGATCGAGAGACCGCTTTGATTCTGCGCCAGACCGGCGAGGTTCTGCACGGTGCTGTTGACGAAGCTGTGCGACTCGCCCAGGACATTGACCGGGCCCTGACCCTTGAACGCCCAGGAAATGCCGAATTGATTGCTGTCGTCCAGGGTGATCTCGGCGATGAGCACCTCGATCAGCACCTGCTTGGGCATCGTGTCGAGTTTGCGGATCATGTCCTCGACCGCGGGGTAGAACCAGGAGGCGGTCTGGATGATCAGCGTATTGGTGTCCTTGTCGGCGACGACGGTCACCGTGGCCCCGCCCGCCGCGCCTCCACCTTCCGCGGACGCGATCGCCTGCGCCGGGCTGCCTGAAGCGGGCGCAGGCTGGTTCGCCGCTGCCGCAGGCTGCCCGGGGACCTGCGTCGGCCGCGTCATCGGGGTCGGCGTTGGCGTCGGGCTCTTGACCTGAGTCTTGGAGGCATCGCGCTTGAACACCTTCTCGAGCACTCCGGCAAGCGTTTCGGCGTTCGCGTGCGAGAGGGGGTAGACGAAGATGCGCTCGTTGGCCTCGGAAGCCGGCTGGTCGAGTTTGGCGATCCACTCCCGGATGTTCGCCGCCAAGCCGGGTTCGCCGGAGAAGACCATGATCGCATTGACCATGGGTACCGGAATGATGCGAAACAGGCTGCGCCCGCGCCCGGAGGCGGAGAAGACCTGCGTCACGATCTGGGTCAGTTCCCGCGCCAGATCCTCGACGCCGGCGTAGCGCACGGGATAGAGTTCGACCTGGATCGAGGCGAAGGAGTCGACGTCCAGGACCTCGACGATCTTGAGCATGTCGGCGATCTTCGCCGGGACCTCGGTCAGAAACAGCAGCCGCGCCGGCTCGTGCGCCTGGTAAATCCCGGCGGCCGTCTTGAAGGGTGTGAGGATCTTGACCACCTCGCCCGGACTGATGTATCGCAATTGCACGATTTTCGTGACCAGCCCGGTTGTGACGGATGGCGCCTGCGCCGGCAGCACGGTTTCGACTGATTCCTGCTTCGCCTGGGCCGCGGGGACGATCTTGTAGAAGTCGCCGGACTTCACCGCCATGAAACCGTTCACCTCGAGAATCTGCTCGAGCACCGGCAGCAGCGCGCTCACCGGGAGTTTCTCGCTGGTTTGAATGGAGATGCGGCCCCGCACCGACGGCGCGACAATATAGTTCAGGTGCAGCAATTCGGCGATCGTCTGGATGACAACCGAAATGTCCGCGTTGTCGAAATTGAGACTGATGTAGCGCTCGGGCCCCCCGGCCGCCGGCTTCGTCGGCGTCAAGGTCATGGCCATGACCGGCGGCGTTGGCGTCGCCGGAAGCACTGCCGGAGCCGCTGCCGCTGCCGGCGCGAGCTGCGACGCTGAAGCCGCGGGGACCGGCGCGTCGGCGGTGAGTGGCGGCGGCGAATCGGGTGCGGGGGCGACGACCGCCGCAACCGTCGCCGGTGCCTTGACGACCGGCGCAGCGTTGCCTCGGGTCGCCGAGGGGGGGGAAGTTCCGAAAACGGCACATCCCGGCAGCGCGGTCGCCAGAGCAAACACCAGGGTGAGTAGACGCTGTCTCATGGCTTGGCTTTGGATTTTATCCGCATTGCGTCGGGCTTGTCAAACCCGCGAATTCTTGCAGGACAAGGGGTTATCATTCCCCAACCTGATCTTCCGGAATTCCCGGAATCTCCCCGCCGGGCAGGGACCCCTCCGGAAATTCCTCATCCCCGAACATTTCAACCCCCGGCTCGATCGGAGGTGCGACCGACGGCATTCCGGGGCCGATCCGTGGTGGCGAGAGCACCTGACGGCCCGCCGCCGGAATCTGCCCCTGCTGGATGCCGCTCGGCATCTGCCCCTGCTGCAGCCCGGCGGGGATCCGCTGCTGTTGAGCGCTGGCCGGGATCTGACGACGCGGAAAGGCGGCCGGCGCCTCCGGCCGCGGGGCGGCCCCGGCGCCCTCCTGGGTGCGGGCGGCCGGTCCCTCCCCGCCTTCCTTCGGCGTTCGCAACGGCACGATGATCTCGTTGCCGGCGAAGACGACCGTCACTCCGTCCGGCCGGATGGCCTTGAGGAGGAATCCGGAAAACATTTCGTTCTCGCGGACCTTTCGGGGACGCCCCTCCTGGGTTCCCTCCTGCAAATAGGCGGTCCGCTCCCCGTCGAGGATGACCACCCCGTACAGCGTCAACTTGGGAGCCGGCTGCGGCCTGGCGGCGGGCTGCGTCGCGACCGCGGGGGCCGGGGGCACGACCCCGCGGGTCGGCGAAAACAGGTCGCGCGCCGCGATCACGTCGTACGCCTCCGGTCCGGACGCCGCGATTTCCGCCGGTTGCTCGGGGCGGCCGGTCGCGGCCGACGGAGGCGCCTCGGCCTTGACCGCCGGCAGCGCGGCGGGAGGTTGACCCAGGAAGACCCAGAGACGGGACAGCGCGAGCCCGAGCGCCACCAGGAGCAACAGGTTCAGCAGTCGGATGCGCACGATCAGTTCCGCGCGCCGTGAATCAGCCCGACCAGCGTCATGCCGGCCTGGATTTCGTTGACGTCCACATACGCGCGCGTCTCCGCGACGAGCTGACGACGCGGGACGGTGCGCAGGTTGACATCCTGCACCCCGATGTACGTCTTGCTCGCATCCACCGCGAGCAGGAACTCCTTCAGATTGCGGATGTCGCCGACGGCGACGATCTGCACGGGAATCTCGAGGTAGAAATCGCGCTTGACGTGGGGAAGGATCTTCTCGCTCCGGATCTTGAGCCCCGAACGGTCGGAGAACTGCTTGAGCAACGTCTGGAGATCGGCGGCGGCGAGCGGCGGCGTCGCCCCCGGCAGCAGCGCGCTCTCGTAGGCGGTGATCTCGGTCGCGAGCGCGGCCGCTTCCGCGCCCAGGGAATTCTCCCGCCCGACGGACTGACGATAGGCTTCGATCCTTTCCAGCTTCTCGGTCAGGAGCCTCTCCGCCTGCGGGCCGATGCTCGTCACACCGGCGAGCATCTTCGGCAGGCCCGCTCTCGCCAGGACCAGATAGAGAACGAGCAGGCCCGCGCCCGCGATGAGGAACTTCCGTTCGCGCGCGCTGATCTTCCTAGCCACCGGCGGCCTCCAGTCGCATCCGGATCCTGAACCGCTCGAGTCCCGCTCCCTGGGCGACGATCGGCGCGGAAAACTCCACGCCCGAGAACAGCGCGGAGGCCTCGATCACCGGCAGCAACTGCGACGCGGAGGGCGCGAGGCCGGTGATTTCAACCACCCGGTCGCGGAAGGTCAATTCGCTGAGATAGACGGCGTCCGGAAGCAGCCCGGTGAGTTCGCGCAGGATCTCTGGCGCGCGAGCCCGTCGCTGCATCTTGGCCTGCAGGTAATCCCGCCGGACGCGCTGTTCCTGCACGAGACGATTGATCTCGTTGACCTTTTTCATCTTCGACTGGAGCAGATGGATCTCCCGATCGGCCAACGCCAGTTGTCGCTGCTGTCGTACGCCATAGGCGACCAGGTACGCCACCAGCACCGCCGCGAGCGCCAGCGCCAGCGCCGCGGTCAGCTTCAGGCTCGGCGCGCGGTGCAGTTCCTCCTGCCGCTCGGGGAGAAGTTCGAGTCCCGCGGACTTGGAGCCGCCTTGGGCGAAAGCCAGCGCCAGCGCCGAGGTGTACGGCGTCAGGTCGGCCGGGGGGCTCCCCCAGTGAACCAGCGGCCAGGGCGAAAAGGTGCGCAGCGGGGCCTTCTGCAGTTGCTGAAGCCGTTCCAGCAGCTGGCTGCGATTCGCGCCGTAGCCGCCGACATGGATTTCAGGAAGCTCCCCCCCGGGAAACGATTCCCGGAACAGCGGCGACGCGAGGCGCTCGGCGAGAAGGGAACCCAGGCGCTGCGCGGCCTCCTGGCGCGGTACGATGGCGCCCCCGGCGGCATCCTGGGCGCCGGCCGCCGCGAGCACAGCGGGGGACTCGCTCCACCGCGGGTCGTCGATGGGCACGATCCGCGACAACTCGGGACGGCCCTGGCGGATGAAATCAAGTCCCACCGAGGCGTGCCCGAGATCGACCAGCAGCGCAGGATCCCGCACTCCCGAGGCGCGCCGGAACAGCTCGGCGAGGGCGAAGGTCTCCGGCTGGATCGAGGCGGGCTGGAGGTTTGCCCGCCGCAACAGCGCCGCTGCGCGCTCGGGGCCCGCTTTGCGCGTCGCGCCGAGCAGCACCGAATACCCGCCGTCCGCGTTCCGGCCGTCCACCCGCCAGCCGCAGAGGAACTCCTCGCGCTTGCCCGGCAGGTGCCGATCCATCTCGAAGCCGACGAGCGCGGAGAGGTTCGGCGCCTTGACGGGCGGCGTCTCGAATCGCCGCAGGATGAACTCCGCGCGCGGCACACCCAGCGTCACCCGCACGCCCGCCGGTATGCGGCCGGCAATCAGGAATGCCGACAGTTCCTGCAGGAACGCGGCCTCCTCGTCGGCACCCGGCGGCAGCAATGCGCGCAGCACCCCCGCCACCTCGGCGCGGCCGACGCCGAGGCGCAGACAGACCAGGCACAGGTGCCCGTCGACAACGATCGCGCCCAGACTGTGTTTCAGCGTCCGCCCCTCTCCCCGCTCACTCGGGATTGTACGTATCGTTCCAATATACCAAGGTAAAGGATCGGCTGTCACTCGCCTCTTCCCGCAGCACCACCGCGCGCAGCGATCGGGGCGGCCCGCCGCCGGCCGGTTTCCCGGTGGCGACGATCACGAAGTGCTTCGACAAGACGTTCGCAACCGCCGGCGCCACGGGCCGCGCTTTTCCCAGCGCGTCCAGCACGGCCTGCGGCGCCGTCCACGGGTTGGGCTCGTCCGGGGAGCGGGGGGAAGCGAGATCGCGCAGCCCGGGTTTCCGCTGCCCGTCCACCTCGCCGCCGGCGAACATCCGCGGTGTCACGCCGCGCACGAGGAGCAGCTCCTCGATGACGTCGATGGGACCGTCCTTGGAAGAATACGCTGGGTCGAGGCCGCGGTAGTAGTCCTCCTCGGCGCCGTTGAGTCGATGGTCCCGGTTCGTGTCCCGCCAGTCGAGAATGCTGTCGATCACCGTGTCGCGATCGGCCCCCAGTTCCGTCCCGCCCTCCCGCAGCAGGCCTTCGAGCACCTGCCGCGGGGCCTTGTTGATGTTCACGAGGCCGTCTTCGTCGCTGATGCGCCACGAGTAGGTGCCGTCGCCAAGCGGCACCGCGTCGGCCACGGCAGCCACCCCGTCCTTGAGGCCGCGGTAGCGGATCAGCAGTTGATCGCCCGCGTCGAGTTCGAGCCCCTCGATCGGCCCGTCCAGGGCGGCCACCGCCGCGCGATAGCCGGCCTGCGCCAGCGCCAGGCCGTGCAGGTCGTCGCTCTTGTTGCGTTCGGCGGCCGCCTTGACTCGACCCGAAGCCATGAACTCGCCGGCGATCACCGTGAACAGCGCCAGCAGCCAGACCACCAGCAGCAGGGCGATCCCGGCCTCTGCCTGCGCGCTGCGCGCGCGTCGCCCCGCCATCAAGGACTTCTCTGCGTCAGGATCGGCACGGTGATCCGAAAGCGTTTCGGTTCCGTCCGGCCCGCCGCGCCGATCACGATCTCGATGCCGACACTTGCCGGCAGCGCCCCGTCCAGCGGGCTCCACTCCCCCGTCGCAGGCTCCAAGATTCCGTCTTTCTTGCGGCTGCGCTTGACCACCGTCACCGCCAGCCCCGAGACTTCCGGGACAACCTCCTCGTGGCGCGGGCGTCCCTCGCCGAAGAAATCCTTGTCCGGCCAGGGATACTCGCCGTAGACGAGGCGGGTCTCGCCGTCTTCGACCCGCAGGCCGTACGAGACCTGGACCGGCGCCTGACCGGATGCCGCGAGCGTCACGAAGCGCAGCCGGTCATCCGCGGCGTCGAAGGCGATGGCGGCAGCGCCGTTGCGCTCGGCGGGCGAGTCCACGGCGTCGCGCAGCTGCGTCGCGATTCGCTCAAGCACGATGCGCGCGACCAGCTCGTCGCGGCCGCTGTTGAGGCCCGATTTCCAGGCGCGCAGTCCCGTGGCGAGCGCACCGGAGACGAGCGCCCCGGCAAGCGCCAGGATCGTCAGGGTGAGCACCAGTTCGATCAGCGTCAGACCGCGCCGATCGCCGCGAAGCCGGGCGTCGCTCACGGCCCGACGGCCTTTGCCGGAGGAAGCAGGGTCGTCGTTTCCCAGGTGCGCCCGCCGGCCGACGTGACGGTCAGGCGGACAGCCACCAGCGGCGCGGCGCGGCGCTCACCCGCCGGGGCGAGGTCGACAACTCCGCCCGAGGCCACGGGCTGCTCCACCGTCTCGAGCCGCCAGCGGCAGCCGGCTTCCTCGCCCTCCTCGGTTTCCGCGGGCGCGGCCTCCCGCTCGGCCATCCCCCCGAGCACGCTCTCCGCCGCCAGCGCGATCGCAATGTTGTCCGCAGATTGGCCGCGCAGCCGCAGCCCCTGGCCGATGCCCTGAAAGACGACGCCGAGGCCGATCCCGAGGATGGCCAGGGCGACGATGACCTCGAGAAGCGAGAATCCCCCCGCTCGGTCCGGTCTTCTGCTAGGAGAGCAGTCCGTCGCGGATGAGAATCTCCGCAATCTGGACGGCATTGGTCGCGGCCCCCTTGCGGATGTTGTCGGCCGCGATCCAGAGGTTCAGCCCGTTCTCGAGCGAGACGTCCTCGCGGATGCGTCCGACAAGCGTGTCGTCCTGCCCGGCGGCCTCGATCGGCATCGGATAGCGGCGGTTCGTCGGGTCGTCGACGACTCTGACGCCGGGGGCCCGCGCCAGCAGCTCCCGCGCCGCGGCCGCGGTGAGCTTGCGCTCGGTCTCGACGTTCACGGACTCGGAGTGACCGAAGAAGACCGGCACCCGCACGGTGGTCGCCGAGACGCGGATCGTGTCGTCCTCCATGATCTTCTTCGTCTCGTTGACCATCTTCATCTCTTCCTTGGTGTAGCCGTTCTCCAGGAAGACGTCGATCTGCGGGATCACGTTGAAGGCGATGCGGTGCGGGAAGGCCTTCGGCGTAATCTCCCTGCCGGCGATCAGGTCGGCGGTCTGATGGAACAGCTCGTCCATCGCCTTCTTGCCGGCGCCCGAGGTCGCCTGGTAAGTCGAGACGATGACGCGCCGGACGCGCGCCGCATCGTGCAGCGGCTTGAGTACCACCACCATCTGGATCGTCGAGCAGTTGGGGTTGGCGATGATGCCGTGGTGGGTGCGGATCGCGTGCGGGTTGACCTCGGGCACGACGAGCGGGACCGCGGGGTCCATCCGGAAGGCGTTGGTGTTGTCGATGCAGATCGCGCCGGCGCGCACGGCGACCGGGCAGTACTGCTCGGAGACCTTGCCGCCGGCCGAAAACAGCGCGATCTGGACGCCGTCGAACGAGGCGTCGGTGAGTTCCTGAACGATGTACTCCCGACCCTTGAACTCCACCGGCTTTCCCGCCGAGCGCGCCGAGGCGAGCACCCGCAACTCGCGCACCGGAAACGCGCGCTCCGCGAGCACGCGCAGCATCTCCTGGCCGACGGCGCCCGTCGCGCCGACCACCGCCACCACATACCCCTGCTGGTCCGTCATCGCCTCACACCCGCCCCTTCTTCATGTCGTTCTTCAGCCAGCTCATCAACCCGCCCGACGCCACCAGTTCCATCATGAACGGCGGAATCGCCAGGAATCGGTAGCTCTCGCCGCGCGTGTGGTTGACGATGGACCCGCCCGCGAGGTCGACCTCGATGTCGTCGCCCTCGCGGATGGCCGCCGCTGCCGACGCCGACTCGATCGCCGGCAGGCCGACGTTGAAGGCGTTTCGATAGAAGATCCGCGCGAAAGTCGGCGCGATGACCGCCGCGACCCCGCAGCCCTTGAGCGCGACCGGCGCGTGTTCGCGCGAGGAACCGCAGCCGAAGTTCTTCCCGCCGACGACGACGTCGCCCGGGCGCACCCGCTTCGGAAAGTCCGGGTTCACCGGCTCCATGCAGTGCGCCGCCAGCTCGATCGGGTCGACCGTGGTCAGGTAGCGCGCCGGGATGATGATGTCGGTGTCGATGTCGTCGCCGAACGTCCAGGCCTTACCTCGGATTGTCATAGCAAATCTCCCCGCAGAGGCATGCGAATGCTTGATTTCACACGACTCCGCACGAACACCAGTGCAGTATAGTTCGTAGCTCCTTCAAGCGAGAGCTCTATCCCCCGGAGCAAGACAGTCATGGCTTGACTCCCAGCTCCTGCGGGTGGGCGATGTGGCCGAGCACCGCTGAGGCGGCCGCGACCGCCGGTCCCGCGAGGTAGACCTCGCTCTGCGTGTGGCCCATGCGCCCGAGAAAGTTGCGGTTCGAGGTGGCGACGGCGACTTCGCCCTTCGCCAGGATGCCCATATGCCCGCCGAGGCAGGGGCCGCACGTCGGCGTGCTGACCGCGGCGCCGGCTTCGACGAACGTGTCGAGCAGCCCCTCCTGCAGCGCCTGGCGGTAGATCGCCTGCGTCGCGGGGATGACGATCATCCGCACGTCGCGGTGCACGCGCCGTCCGCGCAGCACCTGGGCGGCTTCGCGCAGGTCCGAGATCCGGCCGTTCGTGCAGGAACCGACGAAGGCCTGGTCGATCCGCACGGCGCCGAGCTGGCTGATGCCGACGACGTTCGCCGGCGAGTGCGGCCGGGCCACCTGCGGTTCGAGGGCGCCGACGTCGATCTCGTGGACGCTCGCATAGGCGGCGTCCGGGTCGCTCGCGTATTTCACGTACGGCCGTCTCGTGCGCCCCGCCAGGTAGGCGTCCACCACCGCGTCGGCGGCGATGATGCCGTTCTTCCCGCCCCCTTCGATGGCCATGTTTCACATCGTCAGGCGGCCGTCGATGCCGAGCGCGGAAATCGACTCGCCGGCGAACTCCATCGCCGAGTAGAGCGCACCGTCCACGCCAATCCGGCCGAGCACGGCGAGGATGTAGTCCTTGCCGCCGACCCAGGGCTGCGGCGTGCCGTGGAAGACGAACTTGAGCGAGGGCGGCACCTTGAGCCAGGTCCAGCCGGTGATCCACGCGGCCGCCAGGTCGGTGCTGCCCATGCCGGTGGCGAAGGCCCCGAGCGCCCCGTAGGTGCAGGTGTGGGAGTCCGCGCCCACGATCACCATGCCGGGAAGGACGAGACCGGCCTCGGGAAGCAGCGCGTGCTCGATGCCCATCCGGCCGAGTTCGAAGTAGTTGACGATCTCGTAGCGCCGCGCGAACTCGCGCATCACCTTGCACTGCTCCGCGGACTGGATGTCCTTGTTCGGCGAGAAATGATCGGGGACGAGGACGACCTTTTCGCGGTCGAAGACCGCCGTCGCACCGGCCCGTTCGAACTCCTGGATCGCCAGCGGCGCGGTGATGTCGTTCGCCAGCGCGATGTCGACCGGCACCCGGACGATCTGCCC
This sequence comes from Candidatus Rokuibacteriota bacterium, assembly GCA_031406795.1. Lineage (GTDB taxonomy): Bacteria > JAUVQV01 > JAUVQV01 > JAUVQV01 > DATDCY01 > DATDCY01. The sequence goes on along the minus strand of JANOHV010000023.1, from coordinate 11,639 downwards.
CGGGCTCACGGTCTCCAGGCCGGCCTTCGCCGCCAGAATCTTTTCGGTAATGGTCATGCCCATGCTGCCTGCTCCTGTCGATGCAGGCTGCTGAAAATGGCCCATCTGCTGCGTTTCGCTCCTCCCGCCTCACTGCGGCGTACACCTCGTACGCCTCATTCGCCGGATCGTCGCGCGCCTTGCACCTGGGCCCTTTTGATCAGCCTGCCCGTTCCATGACTCTTTCAGCACCCTGTCAAACCTTTGAAGTATAGCAAAAAGAGCTGGATATGCAACGTTCCTCGAGGCTTTACCACAACCCTTCAGTGAAGTGCGATAACTTTTCGCGTTCGTGGTGAGCCGTGAGCTTGACGAACGGTCGAACCACGAACGGGAAGTCTTCATACAAGCGCCCTTCGACGGGCTCAGGGCAAACGGCACTGATCGGGCCGCCGTTCATTGAAGGGTTACCTTTACCCGCGCGGGATCACGTAGAGAAGCACCGCAAGGAAATGCAGGAGACTGCCGCAGAGCACGGCGAGGTGCCACCAGGCGTGATGATACGGCAGCCGCGGCGTCAGGTAGAAGACCGTCCCGAACGAGTAGGCCAGGCCGCCGCCGACCAGCAGCGCGAAACCGGCGCGGGGCAGCACGTTGAACAGCGGCCTGATCGCCGCCAGGGCGACCCAGCCCATCAGCAGATACAGGCCGATCGAGAATCGCGTGCCGCGGCGGCGCAGTGCGCCTTCGAAAAACAGGCCGACGAGCGCCAGTGCCCACACGACGATGAAGATCGACCACCCCCACGGCCCCCGCAGCGTGACGAGCGTGAACGGGGTGTAGGTGCCGGCGATGAGCAGGAAGATCGAAGCGTGGTCGATGGCGCGCAGGGCCTTCCTGGTTTCGGCGTTGCGGGTCGCGTGATAAAGCGTCGAGGCGGCGTACATCGCGAGCAGCGTGAGGCCGTAGACAATCGCGCTGACGAGAGGCACGGCGGTGCCGCGCCGCGCCGCGGCGAGGACCAGCGCGGCGAGCCCGGCGACGGCGAGCACCGCGCCGCAGGCGTGCGTGATGCAGTTGGCGAGCTCCTCCGCGCTGCCGGAGCAGCGCCCGCCCGGCGGGTTTACGCCCGGCTGGTCGACCATCCGTTTCCGGCGACGGCCGGACCCGCAGCAGGCCGCATCACCCCGTCCCCGGCAGCTGCAACTCGAAGCGCTGTTCGGTGACCTCGGTCCCCCACTGCGCTCCGCGTCGCTCCTCCGCCAGACGGAAGCCGGCCTGTTCGTAGAGCCGCCGCGCCGCATCGAGGCCGGTGAATGTCCAGAGCGTGACCTGCCGGCGGCCGCGGCTGCGGCAGAACCCGACGGCCTCCTCGAGGAGCTGTCGGCCGGTGCCCCGCCCGCGACGGGCCTCGTCGAGGATGAACCAGCGCAGGTGCGCCCCCCCGTCGTCCGCCCGCGACCCCTGGATCGCGATCGAACCCTCGATCCGCCCCGCGGCCACCGCGGTCCAGAGCCCGTCACACTGCGGGTCGAAGCGGTCCACGAACTCGCCGAGTTCGCGGGCCATCCGCGCCTCGAAGAACGCCCCGAAACCCCAGTGCGTGGCGTAGTACGACCCGTGCATCTCGACGATTCTGCCGATCGCCCCGGGGAGATAGCCCCGGACGATCTCCGGCTGCGGCGTGCCCGCCACGGATGGCGCCGGCAGGCGTGGGGCGCTCACGCCCCGCCCCCGCCCGCCGGGGTTTCCGCGCGCATCGCGGGCTTGATGTCGATCAGCGGGGTGCCGTTCACGCAGTCCAGGCCGCGCACCCTCAGGACGGAACCTTCGATGCCGTCGATCACCAGCACCGCGGCGCCGATCGGGTTCGGCCGGTGCGGAGTCCGCGCGGCGAAAGCGCCGGCGACCTTTCCCGAACGACGCTCCGCCACGAGGGGCTTGGCGCGATTCGCCCGGTCCAGCCAGTATAGCACCAGGATCCGCCCGCCGACCTCGAGGCCGGTCAGCCCCAGCGCATACGAGGAGTTGACGACGATGCGGCACTCCGGACCGCCGGGATTGACGGTGTACGGGCAATCAGCCGGCGTCTGGTAGGGCGTTTCGATATGCCCGATGAACACCAGCCGTTCGCCGGCAGGCTCCTTGTCTTTCGTCATGGCTCTCATAATAGCGCAATCCTGAGCGCAATTTCCAGGTATCTGAAACAGCGACAGCAACCCTTCAGTGAACAGCGGCCCGATCAGTACCGTTCGCCCTGAGCCCGTCGAAGGGCGCATGTATGAAGACTCTTTCCCGTTCGTGGTTCGACAGACTCACCACGAACGGGATAAGTTACCGCACTTCACTGAAGGGTTACCTGCGACAACTGACGGATGGCTCGCCCGATTCACGTTCCCGGTCTCGCGAATATCCGAGGTCCCCGGCGCGGCGGCCGCGCCGATGTCAGCGGCCGGCCTCCTCTGGAGGGCGGTGGCCCTTGAAGGCCCGGTACAGCAGCAGATCGTAGGCGATCTTGAGTCCGCCGGCGAAGAAGAACGGCGCGCTCATCAGCGCCGGGACGGCCAGCAGCGCGCCGCTGATCGTCGGCGAGAGCAGCGCGCCGACGGAACGGGCGATGGTCGTCACCCCGGAGGCCGCCGAACGCTCGTCCGGGTCGACGACGGCCATGGTGTAGGACTGGCGCGTCGGCACGTCCATCTGCGAGATGCTGTAGCGCACGAGCAGCAACCCGACCGCCGCCGGCAGGCTCGGCATCAGCGGCACGAGCATCAGCAGCAGGTTCGACGGGATGTGCGTGAAAACCATCGTGCGGATCAGGCCGATCCGCGCCGCGATCCGGTCGGCGAGCAGCGCCGAGATCCCGGCGAGCAGATTGGCGCCGAAGAAGATGCCCCCGAGGGTGGCCGGCTCGACGGCGAAGCGCAGGTAGAACCAGTAGACGAGCAGGCCCTGGATCACGAATCCGCCGCCGAAAGCGTCGAGGGCAAAGAGGCCGCTGAGCTTGAAAACCGTCCTTTTGGACCGGTGCAGGCCGAAACGGCTGCCGAGCGTCGGCGGCGCCGCGCGCAGCGGGGCCTCCACCGCGGGCGAGAGCCTGGTGAAAAGCAGCGCGAGCACCACACCGATCCCGGCATACAGGTAGAGCACCGTGCGAAAGGACGTCAACTCCTCCCACCCGGCTCCCCGCAGTCCCTGAAGGATCGCTCCGCCCGCGAGCGCGCCGAAGGCCGCGGCAAAGGACCCGGCCAGGTTGTACCAGGCGAAAAAGCGGGTCCGCCGGGCGTCGCCGACCAGCTGCGCCAGCGCCGACTGCTCGATTGAGATGAACGGGCCGATCTCGCTGCCGTTGGGGCTGACGACGCCGATGATGGCGGCGGCGGCGATCAGCACCAGGCTGCTCGTCGAGGAGAGCACGCCGCCGGCCAGCACGATCAACCCCGCCCCGAGCACGAGCATCCGCCGGCGCCCGACGCGATCGGCGGTGGTGGTGATCCACAGCGAGATCACGATGTCGCCGAAGAGCGCCAGGCTGAACAGCAGCCCAACGGTGCGCTCACCGAACCCCAATGCGTGCAGGTACAGCGCCAGTGTCACCGAGACGAGACCGTAGGCGAAGATCCGCAGGATGCGGGTCGCGAACAGCAGCCGGATGTCGGCGGCGGAGTTCACGCCACCCCTTCAGGCCATGTTCAGGGAGTGGGGCGCGGGGAACGCCGGGGCCCGGCGCGCTCGAGCGAACCCTCGACGCAGGTCGTGTCGAACCCGCCGCGGGTGTTGTAGACCGTGGTCACCCGCAGGCGCTCCGTGCCGAGCGCCCGGCGCAGGTCGTCATAGATGCGCCGCGTCGCCGCCTCCTGAAAGATCCCGACGTTGCGGAAGCTGACCAGGTAATACTTCAGGCTCTTGAGCTCGACGCAGCGCCCCCCCGCGGGATGATACTCGATCCTGAGCAGCCCCAGGTCGGGCAGGCCGCTGAAGGGGCAGACCGCGCTGAACTCCCGGGTCTCGGTCATGATGTACTGCTCCGGGCTGCCGAAGGAGAAAGTCTCGAGGAAATCCGGGCGGATCTGCGACTCGTCGGCGAACGCGAACCGCCGTCCTTCCGCCTCGATCACGGCTCACCCACCTTCGCCGCGGTAGACGCAGCCGCTCGCGGCGGTCTCCGCAATCTCGACGCGCGAGAGGCCGGGCAGGCGCGGGCGCAGCCGCTCCCAGATCCAGACGGCCAGATGCTCGCTTGTCGGGTTTTCCAGGCCGGAAATCCCGTTGAGCTCCGCGTGATCGAGCTGTTCGCGCAGCGGCGCGAAGGCCGCCGCGATCTCGGCGAAATCGACCACCCAGCCGGTCTGCGGGTCGATGCGGCCTTCCAGGCAGATGCGGATGCGGAAGGAATGCCCGTGTCGGCGACCGCAACCGTGCCCCGCGGGAACGAGCGGCAGCCGGTGCCCGGCCTCGATCGTAAAATCCTGATAAATTTCCATTTGGGCATATTCTAACAGGTTGTCGAACTACACAGATGGGCGCTTCTCGGCGGTCTGCTACCGGATGTCCAGGATCTTGTGGAGTTGCAGGCTCAGCCGCCAACGGGGGTTGGCGAGGCAATAGCCCAGCGCCTGCCGCGTCGCGTCTGCGCGGTCCGGCCCGTCCACCGGCTGCAGCGAGAAGTGCTCGAAGGCCAGGTTCAGAAAATGCGCGGGATCCACCCCCTGCTGCGGATAGAGGAGCTTGAGCTCGTCTCCCCGGCGCGCGACGAGCTCGGTGCCAGCCTTGGGACTGACGCAGACCCAGTCGATCCCGGGAGGCGGTGCGAGGGTGCCGTTCGTCTCGATGCCGATCTCGAAACCGGCATCGTGCAGCGCCGCGACGAGTGGAGCGTCCATCTGCAGCAGCGGCTCTCCGCCCGTGCAGACGACGTACGGGCGCGCACCGGGCGCGTCGGGCCACAACCGGCGCGCCGCTGCCGCCAGCTCGCCGGCCGTACGGTAGACGCCGCCGCCGGCGCCGTCGGTCCCGACGAAGTCGGTGTCGCAGACGCGGCAGCGGGCTTGCGCGCGGTCCGCCTCCCGCCCGGACCAGAGGTTGCAGCCGGCGAAGCGGCAGAAGACCGCAGCCCGGCCGGCCCGCACCCCCTCGCCCTGCAGGGAGTAGAACAGCTCCTTGACCCGGTAGCTCACTGAGGCTCACCCGGGTACGCCAGAGGATCGACGAGCCCTGCCTCCCGAAAGCCGTTGCGCCTCAGCACACAGGAGTCGCAGCGTCCGCACGGGTTGCCTTCCTCGTCGGGGTCGTAGCAGGAGTGCGTCAGCGCGTAATCCACGCCGAGGGCGACCCCGTGGCGGATGATCTCGGCCTTGGTCATGCTGATCAGCGGCGCGTGCACCGTCAGTCTCTGGCGGCCCTCGACGCCGGCGCGCGTCGCCAGGTCGGCCATGGCCTGGAACGCGCGCAGGTACTCCTCCCGACAGTCGGGGTAGCCGCTGTAGTCGAGCGCGTTGACGCCGATGAAGATGTCCTGCGACCCAAGCACCTCGGCCCAGGCCAGCGCGACCGACAGGAAGATCGTGTTGCGCGCCGGGACGTAGGTCACCGGGATGCCGTCGTCGAGCGGGCGGCCCTTGGGCACGGCGATCTCCTCCGTCAGCGCGGAGCCGCCGATGGCGCGCAGGTCGATCCGCACGAGCTTGTGCTCGACCGAGCCGAGCCGCTCCGCTACGCGGCGCCCCGCGGCGAGTTCGCAGCGGTGACGCTGGCCGTAGTCGAAACTCAGCGTGTGCGGCTGGAAGCCGCGCTGGGCGGCGATCGCCAGCGTCGTCGCGGAGTCGAGGCCGCCGCTGAGCAGCACGACCGCCTTCTTGCTCATGCCCGCCGCTCCCCGGGCGAGGGGACCTGCATCGCCCCACCCTGGGCGGACGATCCCTGCCCGCCCTCCACCGCGGCGAGTATCCCGTGCAGCAGGGCGACCGGGGTCGGCGGACAACCCGGGACGACGACGTCGACCGGTATCACATTGGCGACACCGCCGAGGGAGGCGTAGCTGGTGCCGAAGATGCCGCCGTCGCGCCCGCAGTCGCCCACCGCGACGACGAGTTTCGGCCCCGGTGTCGCGGCGTAGGTCCGCCGCAGCGCGATCTCCATGTTGAAGGCGACCGGCCCGGTCACGAGCAGCAGATCGGCGAATCGCGGCGAAGCGGTGAAGTGCATGCCGAAGCGCTCGCAGTTGTAGAGCGGGTTGTTCATCGCGTGGATCTCCAGTTCGCAGCCGTTGCACGAACCGGCGTCGACGTGCCTGATCGCGAGGCTGCCGCGGAAACGCCGCGCGATGCCGGCCTCGAGGCGCGTCCCGATCCGCCGGATCTCCTCCTCGATCTCATCGGGCAGCGCCTCGGTGACGATCCCGGTCCGAAAGATGTGCTTGAGAATTCGTATCAAAGGTCATGCCCCGAGTAGGACTGGTTGAAACTCTTGTTGCAGAGTGGGAAATCCGGGACGATGTTTCCCGGCACCGCCTGCTCCAGAGCGACCCAGTTCAGCGCGGAGGGATCGCGCACCATGCAGCGGTTGACCTCACCGCCGGGGCCCGACTGCAGCCAGTAGACGATCTCGCCGCGCCAGCCCTCGACCGCGGCGAATCCGGCGACCCCCGGCGGCGGCGCGGGGAGCGGCGCCAGAACCGGGCCGTCGGGGAGATTCGCCAGGATGTAGCGCAACAGCCGCACGGATTCCCGGACCTCGAGCACCCGGACCCAGGCGCGGGCGTGCACGTCGCCGCTCACCAGCACCGGGACATCAAGCTCGATCTCCTCCGGACGGTCGTAGGGCGGGAACGGGTGGAAAACGCGCGCGTCGTGGTTGATGCCGCTCGCCCGGGCCACGACGCCGACGACGCACAGGTCGAGGGCCTGCTTCGGGGAGAGCACGCCGGTTTGGCGCACCCGGTCCTCGAGCGAGGCGTTGTCGTCGTAGATGGTGACCAGGCGCTCGAATTCCACGAGCAGGCCCGCGAGCTCGCTCTCGATGGTTGTCCGCCCTTCCCCCGTCAGGTCGCCCGCCACCCCTCCCGGCACGACGCTCTCCATCATGAACCGGTGACCGAAGAGCGCCCGGTTGGTTCGCAGCATCGTCTCCTTGAGGCGCGCCAGCTGATACCAGAGAAAGGCGAACGCGGCGTCGTTGGCGATCGCGCCCAGGTCCCCGCAGTGGTTCGCGATCCGCTCGCGCTCCAGCAGCAGCGCGCGGATCCAGTGCGCCCGCTCCGGCACCGCGCAGCCGCTCATAGCTTCGAGCGCCAGGCAGTAACCCAGCGCGTGAGCGACCGTCGTGTCCCCCGAGACCCGGCCGGCCAGCCGGTGCCCCTGCCCCCACGGCAGGGACTCGAATCGCTTCTCGATCCCCTTGTGGACGTAGCCGAGACGCTCCTCGAGGTTCACGACGTCCTCGCCGACCGCCTGGAAGCGAAAATGCCCCGGCTCGATGATCCCCGCGTGCACGGGGCCGACGGGAATCTCGTAGACGCCCTCCCCTTCGGCCCTGATCCAGGCGTAGTCGCCGCTGCCACGGGTCAGCGGCTGCGCGGCGTCGAACGACTTGCGCAGCGGAAACGCGCCGGCCGGCCAGTCCTCGAAGGCGATCCACGGCCGCAGGTCGGGGTGTCCCGCGGGCACCACGCCCATCAGGCTGTGCATCTGCCGCTCGAAGCGGAAGGCCGGGGCGTAGCTCGTCGTCAGCGTCGGGAACGACGGGTCGTCCGCGGGCAGCCCCGACTTGACGATCACGCAGTCCTTCGCCCAGCGAAAGCAGGCGTAGACGCCGTAGCCGCGCCCGAAGGCGGTCTCGTCGGTCGTCCACTCCGCGACCAGCAGCGCGTGCGCCTTCTTCAACTCCCGCGCGGCGTCGGCAAAACGCTCGCGCGGCAGCACGCAGGCGACGACGGCGGCGGGGAACTGCCGCGCGTCGGCGCGGACCTAGTCGCCGAAAGCCGCCTTGAGCAGCCGGAAAAGACGGCTCATTTCAGCAACCTCGCCGCGGTGACGAACCAGTCGTTCAGGAAGGCCGGCAGGGAGAGGCCGACCAGCAGCACGAGAACCAGATGCAGGATCACCGGCACGTGCGCCGCCTGCAGCGGCTGCTGCCAGGGGGGTGGCGCGCCGGAGACCATCGGCTGCACTCGTCTGAGCAGTGCCGCGAAGGCCACCGCCAGGCCCAGCAGCAGAAAGGGCGCCCACCCGGGGGCGTCGTTGATGGTGGCCGTGAGGATCAAAAACTCGCTCGTGAAGACCCCGAACGGGGGAAGCCCGATGATCGCCATGACCCCGAGCATGAAACCCCAGCCGACGAGCGGGTTGCCCTTGAACAGGCCGCGGATGCGCGACATCTCCTGGGTGCCGTGCATCTGCGAGGCGTGGCCGACGGTGAAGAAGATCGAGGATTTGGCGAGACTGTGCATCAGCATGTGCAGCAGCGCTCCGAAAGTCGCGATCGGGCCGCCGAGGCCGAAGGCGAAAGTCGCGATGCCCATGTGCTCGATTGAAGAGTAAGAGAACATCCGCTTGATGTCCTTCTGCCGCAACAGGGAAAACGCCGAAACGAGTATCGAGAGCAGGCCGAAGCCCATCATGATATCGCCGGCGTGGTGGGTCCGCGTGGCGCCGTCGACGAGCGCCTTGCAGCGCACGAGGGCGTAGAGCGCGACGTTCAGCAGCAGCCCGGAGAGCACGGCGGAGATCGGGGTCGGCCCCTCGCTGTGAGCGTCCGGCAGCCAGTTGTGCAACGGCACGAGTCCGACCTTCGTGCCGTAGCCGACCATCAGAAAGACGAAGGCGAGCGAGAGCACCGTCGGCTCCAGGCTGCCGCTGACGCGGCTGAGGTTGGTCCAGAGCAGCGCGTCGCCCCCCTCGCCGAGCACCTTCTCGGCCGCGAAGTAGAGCAGCACGGTGCCGAAGAGCGCCTGCGCGATGCCGACACCGCAGAGAATGAAGTACTTCCACGCCGCCTCGATCGCGGTCGGGGTGCGGTACAGCGAGACGAGCAGCACGGTCGAGAGGGTGGCGAGCTCCATCGCGATCCAGAGGATGCCGACGTTGTTGGTCAGCAGGCAGAGCAGCATCGCGAAGATGAAGAGCTGGAACATCGCGTGGTAGAAGCGCATGCCGCCGTGGCCGACCCGGCCGTGCTCGCGCTCGCGCCGCATGTAGCGCCGGCTGAAGATCGCCGTCGTCATCGACACGAACGCGGTCAGCACCGCGAGGTAGATGTTGAACGCGTCGACGAAGAAAAACTCCCCCCCGGCCATGAAGGAGCCCCGCTCGTAGACCTGGAACGCCAGACCCAGGCCGGCGGCGAAGGTCGCCGCCGAGCCGAAAATGTTGATTTCGGGCGCGAACCTGCGGTCGCCGACCATGGCCAGCGCGACCGCGGCGGCGAGCGGGACCAGCAGCAGGGGCAGCAGCAGGGGCGCGCCGCTCATCAGTCGTTTTCCTTCAGATGCGCCATCTGTTCGACGTCCAGGCTCTCGAACGTCGCGCTGATGTGAAAGAAGAAGATCCCGAAGATGAAGGCCGCGATCAGCACGTCGAGCGCGACGCCGAGTTCCACGACCAGCGGCATCCCGTACGTCGCGCTCGTGGCCGCGAAGAACAGGCCGTTCTCCAGGGCCAAAAAGCCGATGATCTGCGTCACCGCGTGCCGCCGGGTGATCATCATCAGCAGGCCGATCAGCACGGTCGCCAGGGCCACGGCCAGCGTCGAGCGGGTGACCATCGAGGAGAGCTCCATGATCGGCGCGGTCAGGTGGTAGGAGAGGACGACGAGGGCGATGCCGATCATCATGGTCATCGGGACGTTCACGACGACCTCGATCTCCTTGTGGATCTTCAGGCGGCGGATCAGCATCTGCAGGATGTACGGCAGCAGCACGACCTTGAGCCCGAGCGTCAGGAGCGAGGAGATGTAGAGGTGGTGACGTGAGGCGACGAAACCGACGATCGCGGTGTTGACCGAGAGCAGCAGCCCCTGCCAGGCGAAGAGGTGGATCAGGCCGTTCAACCGCCGCTGCGCGAGCATCGCGAAGGCGGTCAGCAGCACGAGCGCCGCGAGGAAGCTGTTGATCCGGGCCGCCAGTTCGAGGCTCATCGTCACTCCAGGATGAAGAAGGAGAGCATGCCCAGCGTCGCCATCAGGAAGGCGGCGCCGAGGAATTCGGTCAGCCGGAAGATCCGCATCTTGGCCAGCCCGGTCTCGATCAGCACGATGCCGGCGCCGATCACGGCGAGTTTGGCCACCAGGGCGCCGAAGGCCAGCGCCAGCGCCCGCAGGTCGCGGGAAGCGGCGATGCCCCAGGGGAAGAAGGCGGCGATGCCGAGGTAGCAGAAGAGCGAGAGCTTCATCATGCCGGCCCACTCGATCAGGGCCAGGTGCCGGCCGGAGTACTCCAGGATCATCGCCTCGTGGATCATCGTCAGTTCGAGGTGCGTCGCGGGGTTGTCGACCGGGATTCTGCCGGTCTCCGCCAGCGCGATGAGCACGAAGGCGAGGATGGCGAACGCGAACGACGGGCGCAGCAGCAGCTGTCCGGACTGGATGCTGCTGACGATCTGCGCCAGCGAGGTCGAGGCGCTGCCGAGCGAGATCGTGAAGATCGCCATCAGCATCGCCGGCTCCGCCAGCGAGGCGATCGTCATCTCCCGGCTCGAGCCCATGCCGCCGAAGGCGGTGCCGACGTCCATCCCCGCGAGCGCCGTGAAGAAGCGGGCGATCGCGAACAGCGCGACGAAGACGATGACGTCGGCGGTGCGCGCCAGCGGCAGATCGACGGAGAGGATCGGGATGATCCCCCCCGCGAGCAGGGCCGTGCTGAAGACCAGGTACGGCGTGAAGCGGAAGATCCAGGAGGCGTTTTCGGCGAGCAGGACGTCTTTGCCGAAGAGCTTGCGTAGATCCCGCACCGGCTGGAGCAGCCCCGGGCTCGTGCGCGACTGCGACCAGCACTTGAGCATCTTGACCCAGCCGGCGAACAGCGGCGCGATCGCCGCGAGCGCCAGCAACTGGAGCAGTTCGAGGAAGAAGGGATACGCGTTCATCGCAGGAACACCAGCAGCACGATGATCGTCACGAACGAATAGATCAGGTACGACTGGATCCGCCCCTGCTGCAGCCGGCCGACCTGGCGCGCGAGGGCGAAGCAGGCCAGCGCGATCGGCGCGTAGAACCAGCTCCAGGCGCGGTCGCGCACCCGCAGCGAGTAGCCGATCCGGCTGGGGTAGGCCGACTGCCCGGGATGGGCGAGCGGCCGGATGCGCTCCTTGATGCCGAACAGGAACCCGAAGATCCGCCGCAGCGGCATCGCGAAGGCGGTGCCGGTGTATTGCATGCGCGGCGTGAGTTTCTCGAACCCGCAGTCCCAGATCGGCACACGGTGCACGGAGCCGGGCCGGATGTGCAGCAGCAGGTAGACCGCAGGGATGCTGACCAGCAACCCGAAAAAGACGATCCCCCCCGAGTACGAAGCGCGCTGCGCAGCCATCGGCGTGAGCCAGAGCCAGCCGAGGCCGGCGACGGGCGAACCGATCTTCATGCCGACCAGCTGCTCCGTCACCGCGTCCATCCAGTCGATGACCAGCGGCGGGAAAACCCCGAGTCCGAGACAGGCGAGCGCGGCGAGC
>JANOHV010000133.1:0-2316 GCA_031406795.1 Candidatus Rokuibacteriota bacterium | reverse complement strand
AACATGAGAGACATGCCGGGGAAATCGAGCGGGGAGTTGATGTCTTCAACAAGCCGAACGAGGATGGTTTCCGGCAGACGGTAAAGAAAGGCGGGTTCTACAAGAAGAGCTGAGAGATGGGAGGCGCGCGCGAGGCAGATGGTCCTGTTCCATCCCGAGGTCGCGTCCTTCTGCTGATGGTAGATCATCCTGCCGCTCACCGAGTTGTACAGATAGAACGCCGCGTCGCCGGAGAGCGCCTTATAAAGACTTTCACGAGACAGGCCGGCATCTTGCGCAACCTGCGACATACCCTTGGCACGGGCGATATCGCCCAGCGCCTTGGCGATGAACGCAATATCGCCGTTGGCCTCCTCGATGCAGGGACGCGTCAACGGCCATCGGTTGCCTCATCGGGCCGCACCAGCGCGTAGTTGCCCGTGCGGGCATCCCCGAGCGCGAGGTCCACGTCGCGGCCGGCGAGGCCGACCATCTGGAGGGCATTTCCGGCCAGACGCAGGCTGCTCTCCACCGCTTCCGGGTAGGCCTGGGTGGCCCCGGCTTCAAGCAGCCGGCCGCTCGCCGCCAGATCCCGGGCGCGGGCAATCACCGGGAGTTCGGGCCAGGCGCTTCGCAGCAGCGTGACGGCGCGAAGCGTGGCCTGCTCCTGGTCGATCGTCAGCACCACCAGGTCCGCGCGCCCGGCGCCGGCGGCCGACAGCAACTCCAGGTTGCCGATGTCGCCGTAGAACACCGGGTAGCCGTCGGCCTTGCCGCGGTCGACGCGGGCCGGGTCGGCGTCGATCACGATCAACGGTATGCCTTTGCTGGCCAGAACGGCTGCCACCGTGTGCCCGACCCTCCCGTAGCCGCCGATGATCACGCGCGGCTCGGGGCCGCCCGAGGCGGGGCCCGGAAGCGACTCCGCCGCGGCCGCGGACGATCGCTCCCAGCGTTGTGCGAGAGCCTCGCCGAGGCGCGCCAGCGGCGGAGTCAGGAGCATGCTGACCGAGATCACGCCGATGCCGGTGACGAAAGCATCGTCGTTCAGGACGCCGAGAGCCAGCGCGGAACCCAGCAGCACGAAGCCGAACTCGCCGCCCTGCGCCAGCAGGAAAGAAACCCGGACGGTGACGGCGCGGCCAAGCCCGAACAACCAGCCGACGACGCCCATCGCGAGGATCTTCAGCATGACGATGAGCGCCACGTCCCGCGCGAAGGCGCCCGGACGCGCAACGATCGCGCCGAGATCGACGGACATCCCCACCGCGACGAAGAAGATGCTCATCAGCAGCCCCTTGAAGGGCTCGATCAGCGCCTGAATCTGCAGGTGGTAGCGGGAGCCGGAGAGCAGCATGCCCATCATGAACGCGCCGAGCGCCATCGACGCGCCGGCGCGGTGCACGGCCCAGGCAGCGAGGAAGACCGCCAGCATGACCACCAGCAGGAACCCCTCGCGGTTGCCCTGCCGCGCGAGCCGCTCGAGGGCGAAGGGCGCGATGTAGCGGCCGAACACGACCACGAGGGCGAGCATGCCGGCGATCAGAGCGAGCCGGGCCGGGAGTGGCGGACCCGCGGCGAGGGCGCCGGCCCCGGCGAGCAGCGGCACCAGAGCCATGATCGGCACGACCGCCAGGTCCTGCATCAGCAGAACCGCGAAGGCCGTGGTGCCGTGCCGGCTGGCGACCTCGCCACGATCCCGGAGCAGCTGCATGACGAACGCCGTGGAGGAGAGCGCGAGGGACAGACCGATGATCAGGGCGGCCTGCCAGGTCTGCTGCCCCGGCAGCAGGTACGCGGTGATCGCCGCCCCGGCGAGCGCGATCTGCAGCGAGCCGACGCCGAAGACTTCCCGTCGCATCGCCGCGAGACGCGCCGGCTGGATCTCGAGCCCGATCACGAAGAGCAGCAGGACCACGCCGAACTCGGTGAAGCCGCGCAGGCTCTCGACGTCGTGCGTGATTGCCGGGCCCGGGGAATGCGGGCCGACGATCACGCCGGCGACGAGCAGTCCGATCACCGAGCCGAGGCCGAACCTCGTGGCGAGGGCGACCGTCACCGAGGTGACAATCAGCAGGAAGACGGCTGCGACGACGAAGTTCTCGGGTTGCATGCCGCTTCCATCCTACGACATGGCGTGCCGAGAGGAAAGGACGAGAGCGAGGCGGTACCATCCGCCGGATGGTCGCGTAACCTGTCTGGCTGCAACCTTGACGAACAATGGCGGATGCTTTACCTTTGTGTAAAGCACAGGAGGTGCGTCATGCCGCTGGCCAGACTGAGCAGCAAGTCCCAGATTGTTCTCCCCGCCGCCATCCGCAGAAAGCTGGGCTTTCA
>JANOHV010000107.1:0-45667 GCA_031406795.1 Candidatus Rokuibacteriota bacterium | reverse complement strand
GGTCCGCGTCGATGCGGATCTCCCAGAGATCGGCGACCGCCCCGGAAAGGCGGCGGCAGCAACAGCAGACCCCCCACCGGGTCGACCATCAGCTGGACCGAGCAACCGGTGGCCAGGAGGGTTTCGCTCTCGCCGCGGATGAGGAATTCGAAATCGAGGCGGGCGGCGTCCGACCAGTGAAGGATCGCCTCGACGGAGAAATCCTGCTGGAACCGCAACGGCGCCAGGTAGTCGATCTGGAGTCGCCGGATCGGCGCCGGCACGCCGTGGCGGAAGAAGTCCTCGTACCCGATACCGTAGCGGCTGCCGAGCGCGACCCGGCCATCCTCGAAATACCCCGGGTAGCGCCCGTGCCAGACGATGCCCATTGGATCGACTTCCTCGAAGCGGACCCGGCGACGGACGAGCGACCGGAGCGGCGGCGGATCCCCCTCCCGGCCGTCGAAATAAGGTTTTCTCACGCGCCCGCCGCCGGCGCGCGCAGCGTCAGGAAAAATGACGCCGCCGCCTGCCGGTCCGCGTCGATGCGGATCTCCCAGAGATCGGCGACCGCCCCGGAAAGGCGGCGGCAGGCGATCTCGACCAGCGCTCCCGGGACGATGGGGAGCACAAACTTCGCCCTCTCGATCGCAGCGGGTTGCAGGCGCTCTCCCGTCGCCGCCTCGACCAGCAGGCTCGCCGCCATGATCTGCAGCACCGCCGGGAGGATCGGCCGCCCCGGGAAGTGGCCGGCGAATCCCGGAAAATCCGCGTTGAAGACGTACCGCTGGCGCACGCCACCGTCCGCCCGGCGCTCGATCTCGCCGACAGCGGCGCCGCGGATCGCGTCAGTCAGGTCAGTTACCGACACGCTTTACAGACTCAGTGTGCGACGTAGCGCGTCGTCAACGTCAGCCATTCGAGGACAGGTTCCGATGACCTTGTCGATTTCGCGGTGAAGCACGGTGGCTAGGTTGTCTGTTACCACAATGGAATCACTGAGCAGCCCCATGGCACGGCCACCGGAACTGGCTCTCTCGAACGGCACACGGGTGGGCCCAGTTCGCTGCGCATTGGTGGTCATGAGTGCTACCAGGGACTGATTGATCCCGGTTTCCAGGTCATCAGCCTGGACGACGAGCGCGGGCCGTTTCTTATACGTAACAAGGTCGGAGTTGGGATACCGGACGACAACGACGTCGCCTCTTTTAAACATTGTCATAAGCATCCATTCCGGGCGCTCCCCAATCATCCTCGAAGGACCGCAGGCGAATGCGCGTATCCAGTGCATCAGCGCCGCCCCAGCCCAGGTCGCTCAATCGCAGAGGTCGGGCCAGCGGGAGATCCTGCATCTGAACACCGGCCGATTGGAGCAGGCTCCGAAATTCGCCTATTTCCAGTACGACGCTGTGTGGTATGCCTCGTTCATCGACTACATACTGCGGATGAAGAGCCTCCATCACGTCACCTCCATAGCCACGATGCGAATATGGACAATATCATTTGTGCTAAATTGTACCAGAGATGACAAAATCCGCTTATGCTCGATCATAAAAGACGTTGAATGAGTGACGTGCCGGCCTTCGGTATCTATGAGGAACTGCGCCATCTAAACCTCCAGGAGATTCTGGACCGCCACCCCGAATTGCGCAGCGTCTTCGGCAAGCTCGACCCCGAAGAGGAACCGGCCCGAT
Source organism: Candidatus Rokuibacteriota bacterium (assembly GCA_031406795.1). Taxonomy (GTDB): domain Bacteria; phylum JAUVQV01; class JAUVQV01; order JAUVQV01; family DATDCY01; genus DATDCY01. The sequence continues at coordinate 43,994 of JANOHV010000107.1, read as the reverse complement.
ACACCGCCTTCGTGTCGCGCGTCCTTGAGCAGGCATTACGCGAGGAGCGCAATCCAGTTGTTCGGTTGGAGATCGCCAACCGGGTGATCAAGATCATTTCCGGATTCCAAGACCACGATCACCTCGCGAACCGAACTCTGCTGCCCGACCCCAAACCCCTCCTCGTCGAGATCTCGCCACCGCACGCCCTTGCGGCGCGCTACGTGCGCCCCGAGACTCCGCTCACCGAGACGTCGCTCTTTACCGGTGCGCCCGGAGACCCGCCGCTTGCGCGGGAACTAGCCGCCGAAATGGCTTCAGCCGACCAGGTCGACATCCTGATCTCGTTCATCAAGTGGTCGGGCCTGCGCCTGCTGATGCCAGCCTTCGAGGAGATGCGCGACCGCCGTATCCCGGTCCGGGTGATCACCACCTCCTACATGGGCGCCTCCGATCCCCCCGCCGTCGAGTGGCTCGCCCGCTTGCCGAACGTGAAGGTCCGCGTCTCCTACGATACCCAGCGCACCCGCCTCCACGCAAAGGCGTACCACCTGCGCCGTGCCTCCGGATTCTCCGTCGCCTACATTGGCTCTGCGAACATGTCCGGCGCCGCGATGACCAGCGGGTTGGAGTGGAACCTCAAGGTCACCGCCCGCGACATGCCGCACATCCTCGAACGCTTCCGCGCGGAGTTCGACACCTACTGGCACAGTCGTGAGTTCCAGGACTTCGACCCCGCCGCCCCGCAGCGTTTCCGCGAGGCGATCGCGCGTGAGTTAAACCGCACCGGCCCCGCCGCTGCGCCGTTCTTCGACCTGACGCCGCACCCCTTCCAGGAGCGCATCCTCGAAGCCCTCGAAGCCGAACGGACCGCGCATAATCACTGGCGCAACCTGGTGATTGCCGCAACCGGCACCGGGAAGACCGTCGTGGCTGCCTTCGACTTCGAGCGATTCTACACGGCGCGCCGCCGGCAGGCCCGGCTCCTCTACGTCGCGCATCGGCAGGAGATTCTCACGCAGGCCCTGGGGACCTTCCGCAACGTGCTGCGCATGCCAGGTTTCGGCGAGTTGCTGGTCGGCTCTCATCAGCCGGCCCGGGCGGATCACCTCTTCTGCTCCGTGGGCATGCTTTCCACCCGGAAATTCTGGGAGCAGGTCGGCGGCGACTTCTACGACTACATCGTGGTCGACGAGGCGCACCACGGCACAGCGCAGAGCTATCGCCCCCTCTTCGATCACTTCACGCCCCGCATTCTCCTCGGGCTGACGGCCACGCCGGAGCGCATGGACGGCAAGCCGGTGGCAGCGGACTTCGGCAACCGTTTCGCCGCCGAGATCAGATTGCCCGAAGCGCTCGAGGAGAAGCTGCTGTGCCCCTTCCACTACTTCGGGGTTACCGATCCAGTCTCTCTGGATGCCGACCATTTCTGGGCCGGCGGCAAATACGTCGGCAGCGAACTGGAGAAAGTCTACACCGGCGCCCACGCCCTGGCGCTCCAGCGACTGGACGCCATCCAGGCCGCGCTCGCGAAGTACGAACCCGACCTGACGCGCGTCAAGGGAATTGGTTTCTGCGTCAACGTCGGGCACGCCGCGTTCATGGCCCGCATGTTCTCGGAGAAGGAGATCCCCTCGGCAGTGCTCACTGGCGACACCAGCGATGCCGATCGCGGCCGCCTGATCGAGGAGCTGCGCGCGGGGAAGCTCACCTTCCTGTTCACCGTGGACGTGCTGAACGAGGGGCTCGACGTCCCGGAAATTAACACCGTCTTGTTCCTGCGACCCACGGAAAGCCTCACCATCTTCCTGCAGCAGCTCGGACGCGGCCTGCGCCGGGCGCCTGACAAGGACGCGTTGACGGTCCTCGATTTCGTTGGGCAGGCTCATAGGAAGTACCGCATCGATCTCAAGCTGAAAGCGCTGCTGCCGCGGCACCGCTACGGCATCGACAAGGAGGTTGAGAAGAACTTCCCGCACCTGCCGGCCGGTTGTTCGATTCAACTGGATCCGGTTGCGCGGGATTACGTGCTCGCGAACATCCGGGCCAACTTGTTGAACCTCGCCGTCCAGATCCCCGAGCGGATACAGACCTTCGAAAGCGAGGCCCAACAGTCACTGACCTTTGCCAACTTCGTCCGCTATCACGACTACGAGCCCGAGGTACTTCTCAAGCGGGAGAGCTGGTCGGGATGGAAAGCCAGGTCCAGGCTGCGGCCGGCGCCGACCGATCCCGATCATGAACAGCTGCGATCCTCCCTGATACGCCTGGCTTCAGTGAATGGACCGCAGGAACTCGCCAGACTTCGCGGCGTGACAAACCAGCTCCTCAGCGGTGACGTCGATGGCGCACTGGTCGCTGCCGAGAACTTCGAGGTCGCGACGCACTACCGCTACTGGGGCCGAGGCGGGAGTCAGCGCCAATTTAGGACGGTCCGTGATTCCCTTGCGAGGATCGGGGAGAACCCCGCCATCCTCGCCGATGCGGTCGAGGTGCTCGAGTGGGCTGCCGAGGAATCCAGGGTCTCACCCGTGACGATTGCCCTCCCCTTTGCCTCTCCGCTCGAGTTGCACGCGAGATACGGCAGCCTGGACATTAGCGCCGCCCTGGGATTGGCAACTATCGATACGACCGGGCAGATAGGCGTCGGCGTGCTCCATGTACCCCACCTCAACGCCTACGCCATGCTCGTCACCTTTCAGAAATCAGAGCGAGAATTCTCGCCAAGCACCATGTATGCCGACTACCCGATTAGCCGCGAGCTGTTTCATTGGGAGTCACAGTCGAACACCAGCCAGGCGAGCCCCACCGGACAGAACATCATCCGACACCAAGAGCGGGGATACACGATCCTTCTGTTCGCCCGCGATGTGAAGCAGCGCAACGGTGCGACGGTTCCCTTCACCTATCTCGGGCCCGCCGACGTGGAGCGGTATGAGAGCGAGCGGCCGATCAAGGTGGTCTACCGCCTGCGTCATCCGATGCCGGCGGAAATGTTTGAGACGAATCGCAGGGGTGGCTAGAAATGGCCTCCGCTCAAGTCACTTGTCGACACGCTTCACGCTCTCCTGGTTGATCTTCAGGCTGGCGCCTCCCCGCTGCTGGAAGCGAATCACCCGCGGGACCGGCACGCCGCCCGCGTCGCCGTAGGCATCATACCAAACCCTCCAGCCGCCGCCGCGGGGGGCCGCCGTCGCCACGTTGCCGTCGGGCCCGCTTTCGAGCATGACTCCGGCGCCACCGGAATCGACGAGCGCCGGTTCGAGGTAGATCCGCCGGAGGCTGGCGGCGACCGAACGGGTGACCTCGGCGCCCTGCGGCACCAGCGGCAGCAGAAAGTCGACGCGCTCGCCCGCGCGGGTGATCGTCAGGCGAAAGAGCGTGACGCCGAAGTCGTCCAGCGCGACCAGCCGCAGGCTGCCCGCCGCGGTGTCCAGTTCGAGCAGGCCCTGCACCGGGAACTGCTTCTCGCCCAGTTCGATCAGGACCACCTGCCGGATCCGCCAGAGCGCGGGCGTCGCCAGCCACGCGGGCGGCGCGGCCGAAGGCGCCCTCTGCCGCGGCGCGGCGGCGCAGCCGCACAACAGCAGCGCCGCCAGAGGCAGCGCCAGCCAGGCGAGAGAGGCTCTCATCGTCCGCTCCTGCGAGTCAGCGCGGGGATGACAAAGAGCGCGGCGGGCACGGCGGCGCCGAAGCCCAGCAGCACCGTCAGCCCCAGGGATTGCAGCGCCGGGTGTTTCGCCAGCGCGAGCACGCCGAAGCCGGCGATCGTCGTCAGGCCCGAGACGAGCACCGCGCGCGAGGTCGCCGGGTCCGCTTCGGCTGCGGCGTGGGAGACCATGAAGATGCCGTAGTCGACGCAGAGGCCGATGATCAGCACCGTCGCGATGATGTTGAACAGGTTGATCTTCATGCCGAACGCCCCCATGGCGCCGAACATGAAGAGCATGCCGGTGAAGACCGGCACGAGGGCGAGGAGCTGCTCGCGCGCGCCGCGGAAGGTCAGCGCGACGACGCCGAGGATCACCAGGGAGGCGACGACCAGATAACGGAGGAATTCGCGGTGCAGCGCGTCGGAAATCGAGACCCCGAAGCTGCCGGGCGACACGACGGCGATGCCGGGCAGCGCGCCGGGGCCCGCGAGCGCCGCGGCGGCGCGCCCGTCGTCGGGGGCAAGCGTCAGCAGCGTGACGCCGCCCTCGCCCGGCAGCAGCAGCGCGTCGACGATCCCCCCGAACCCGGCGGCGCGCAGCGTCCCGGGATCCGGCGCCGGCCCGGGCCGGGACGTCGCCTCGACGAAGGGCGCGAACGCCCCGGCGGAGAAGCCGAGGGCCGCCCCCTCGACGCGGAGCGTCTCGAGCAGTCGCGCGCCGTCCGGCCCATTCCAGAAGGCCAGCCAGTCCCGGCGGCGCGCCTCGCGGGTCTGCGCGCCGGGGAAGACGGGGGCGAGGCTCAGCAACTCCGACGGGGCCAGCGTACCGGCCAGCCGCCGATAGACGGCCTCGTTCCTCTCGAGTGCCTGCTCGAACGTGGCGCCGCGCGCGAAGATGATGGCCCGGCTGCGCAGGTCGCCCCAGCGCTCGCGGATCTCCTCCTCCGCGATCTGCAGCCGCGGCGTGACGTGGTTGAGCGAGTTCATCGAATCGTCGAAACGTACCTGCGTGGCGCCGGCCGCGCCGAGAACGACCAGCGCGACCCAGACGGGCAGCACGACGCGCGCCGGCAGCGAAGGCGCCCGGGGCAGCGGCGGCAGGGTCATCCCGCGCGGCGTCACCAGGTGCGGGAGTACGATGAGCGAGAGCAGCAGCGAGGCGCCGATGCCGATCAGGCAGAAGATGGCCAGCTGCCGCTGCCCGGGCAGGCTGGAAAAGGCCATGACGCCGAAGGCCGCGGCGGTGGCCAGCGCGCCCATGACCACCGGCCGCGCGGCTGCGCCCACGGCGCCCGCCCGGTCGACGCCGGGCTGACGGACGGCGAAGAAGACGTGCATCGCGTACTCGTCCGCCATCCCGAGCAGCACGCCGCCGAACCCGAGCGTGATCGCGAACACGCCCCCGGGCATCAGGCTGACCCCGGCCGTGGCCAGCACGAGAACGGTCATCGGCACGAGAAAGACGAAGATCGCGAGCCGGGTGCGCAGGAACCAGACGTAAATGGCGAAGATGGCCAGCGAGGAGAGCGTCAGGATGGTGGTCAGGTCCTTCCGGATGGTCTGGGAGTTCGCCAGCGTGTACTGGTGCCCGCTCACCGTCTTCATCGCGATCCCGGCGGGCAGCGCCGCGGCGGTCGCCTGCAGCAACTGCTCCATCGCGCGCGCCTGCCCGAAATCCGTCATCGGCACCGGGGAGTCGAGCATCAACAGCAGGCTGCGCCCGTCGGGCCCCCGCAGGCGCCGCTCCGAGGAGCCGGCGCCGGGGGTCAGGCCGATCGGGCTGCTCCGCGCGAGGATCGGCCCGGCGATCCCCAGCGGGTCGGCCCGCAGGAAGGCTTTCGCCCCCAGGCCTTCGGGCGAGAGCAGCAGCGCGTAGGCCGCCGAGAGGCGCTCGCGGACCACGTGCGACGAGAAGGCGCCCAGCCGCGCGAGATCCTCCGGGCCGGCCATCGCCGGCAGCGCGCGGGGCAGCAGCGCGGCGAGTTCCGTCGGTCCGCCCGCGGGCGGAGGTGGCGCGAACAGCGGCGGGACGAGCTTCGCTTCGAGGAGGTCGGCGGCCGCGGCGAGCGCGCCGTCGGCGGCGCCGGGTGCGGCGGTGAGCGAGACGAGCACCCGGCGCGCCAGCGGTGTGCCGGAGAACAGCGCGAAATTCCGGCCCGCTTCCGAGCGGTCGTCGGGGAGCAGCCCGCCGAGATCCTCGCGGATCGTCGCGCTCAGCGACACCAGCGCGGCGAGGAGCACGAGCCCGAGCGTGACCGCGGAGAGCAGCGCGCGCCGTCCGGCGAGCCGGCGGTGGGTCGCCGAAACGATCCGCTCGAGAAACGGTTCTACCGGCGAATCAGAACGTGCCATCGGGGAGGGGCCGGTTTACCTCGACGTCGCTGAAGCTGAACGTCGTCTGGTCTCCACCCTTTTCGCGTACCGCGACCGACTCGACGTGCCCGGCCCCCTTCGAGAAGGTGACGATCACCCGCTCGACGAACGGATTGGCGACCCGCGGTTCGAGGTGCAGGATCACCGGCGTCTCGGAGGCGACGCTGATCCGGTATTCCTTCTGCAGCGGGGTGAAGTCGGCGCGAACCGAGGCCAGGATCTGGCCGGCGATCACGCGCATCATCGGGTCGCTCTCGAGCGTGAAGGGTTCGGTCTTTCCCGTCAGGCCGTGCCAGCGGCGGCCCGACCCACCGGTGATCGCGAAGCCGGTGACGACCGGGTCCGTCAGTTCCCAGCGCAGCCGGTCGGGGCGGCGGTAGGCGAAGCGGCCCCAGGAAACCACGGTGTCCTGGAAGATCTCGAGGCGTTTCTCCTGCCGGACGCGCCCCTGCGCGGTTTCGATCCCCGCGCCGCCCTGCGCCAGCCGCGCCAGAACCTCGTCCTGCGGGCTTGCGGCCCGCAGCGGCGCCGCCATGGCGAGCAGCAGGCAGACGCCGGCCCAGCGGGCGCGGCTCACGCGGGTCGCTCCGCCGCGGGCGGGATGAACAGAGTCAGTTCCCCCTCGGCCAGCGTCTCGTCCCCGCGCAGGACCCGGGCCTCGGCCCGGACGAACGGCGGGACGACGGCGGTCTGCCGGACGTTCACGAGGAGCCGGTCGCCGACCCGGGCGGCGCCGTGCACGACCGCACGCGTGATCCCGGCGAGGTAGCCGATGCCGACGGGTTTTCCGGCCAGCGTGTCCTGATACCCCTGGACCGCGGCGTACGCCTGCGCCATCAGCTCGAAGAGCGCCGCCGCGTGGATGGAATCATCGGCCAGGCGGAAGAGATTCCCGGGCGTCAGCCGCGCGTCCGCCGTCCCCTCGGTCGGGGTGCACGACAGCAGCCGGTCCAGCAGCAGCATCGGCGGCCGCTGCGGCAGCAGACGCTCGATCGGCACCGGGAACGAGGTCACGGAAGCGCAGCCCCCCGCGTCAGATGATCCGTTTGGGGTTGAGCCAGCAGAGCGGGTCGGCCTCCAGGAAGTCGCCGGTGACGTGATAGGCCAGCCCGCGGCAGCCGTAGCACTGCTGCGCCTGCTCGCACGATTTGCAGGCCCCCTTGATCCGCCCGCGCAGGCCGCGCATGGTCTCCATCACCGGCGCGGTGGCGAGGATCTCGGCCAGCGGCGCGTGGCGAATGTTGCCGATGAACATGTCGACGCCGACGCAGGGCTGGATGTACCCCTGGGCGTTGAGCGTGCAGGAGTACTCGTGCCGGTTGCACGAGAGGGCGGCGATCGGGGGGTGGGGCTCCCAGACGAAGCCGAACCGCTCGCGGTCGATCCGGGAGAGCTCGTAGAAGACGCGGCGCAGCTCCTCGGAGGAGACGTTCAGGTCGAGCTTCTGCTTCGCGCGGCCCTGGAACGTGATCATTTCGAAGTAGGGCACGATGCCACGCTCGCGCGCCCAGATCCACATCCCGGGCAGCTCGTGGATGTTCTGGCGGCAGATGATCGTCTCGACGCCGAGGGGGGCCTCCGCGGTCGGGTAGCCGGCGTCCATCAGGTTGCGCAGCCCCTGCTGGATGAGCTTGAACGTGCCGGGGACCGCCGCGAGCGCGTCCTGGACCTCCTCGCGCATGCTGTTGAGCTTGACCACCGGCGAGACGCCCATCGCGAACAGCTCGCGGGCGATCTCGGGGGTGATCAGCGTGCCGTTCGTGAACAGGTCGACGGCGATGCCGCGCTCCCGCAGTGCGCGCATGATGTCCATGACGCCGGGGTACAACAGCGGTTCGCCACCGCCGATCACGATGATCCGCCGGGCGCCCAGCGCGATCGCCTGGTCGAGGGCGCCGGCGATCTCCTCCCGCGTCAGCTCGTTGTGCAGCGCCTTGCCGGAGCTGGCGTAGCAGTAGACGCAGCGCAGGTTGCACTCCCGCGAGAGCTCCAGCTCCATCGAGAGCAGCCCCTTGCGCGCGCGGGTCTCGGCGATCTCTTCGGGGGAAAAATTGGAGCCCCAGGGGCGATCCGGTTCAATCGACATGTCGCTTCTCCCGCAGGTCGAAAAAGGTGATTGGTTTGCGTTTGTCGGCGCGAATGGTGCGCGCGACGATCTGCTCCGGGGCCACGATGACGACCTCGGGTTTCACCCGGGTGCGCACCGCGATCCGGTCGGCCACCGCCTCCGGGGTCAGGTCGGCTCCGGCGGCGCCGACCGTCACGGTGACCCGGTCGGAGAGTTCGAACGTGTCGCGCACCTCGATGAAGTAGCCCCGGATCCCGGCCATCTCCTGCAGCGCGGCGAAGATCGCCGGCGGGTAGACGGTGGTCCCCTTGATCTTGAGCATCTGGCTCTTGCGGCCGATCACCGGCCCCAGCCGCGGGCTGGTGCGGCCGCAGGCGCAGGGGCCCGCATGGAGGGTCGCGATGTCTCCGGTGCGAAAGCGCACCAGCGGCATGCCGCTCACCTGCAGCGGGGTCGCGACGACTTCCCCCGCTACGCCGGCGGGGAGGGCCTGGCCCTGCTCATCGACGATCTCGACCACTATCAGGTCGGGGAGCAGATGCCCGCCCATCCCGCAGGAGCAGTCGGCGAACGAGGTGGCCATCTCGGTGCTGGCGTAGGTCCCCAGCACGGCGGCGCCCCACAGCGACGTGAGCTTTTCGCCCAACGGGGAAAGCGAAAGGTCCTCGCGGCGCACGGGCTCGCCGATGCAGACGATTCGCGCGACGCCGGCCGCGGCCGGTTGCTCGCCGCGGGCGGCGAGGTTTTCGGCGACCGCCGCAAGCAGCGTGGGGACCCCGACCAGGGCCGAGGGGCGGTGGCGCAGGACGAGCTCCGCCAGGAAGGCGACCGAGCCGGATCCCCCGCGGATGGCGGTGGCCCCGAGGCGGGTCAACCCGAGGAAGTAGGCCAGCCCGGCCATGAAGCAGCGATCGAGCGCCGCGGCGACGAGCACCCGCTCGCCGGGGGCGATGCCGGCGGCTCGGAACGAGGTCTCTTCGTTGTAGGCCAGGCGTTCGAGATCGGCGCGTGTCTGCAGCAGGGTCACCGGCAGGCCGGTCGTTCCCGAACTCTCGCAGATATCCACGATCTCGTGCGCCGGGGCGGCGAGGAAGTCGCGTCCGCGCTGCTCGAGGTCGCTCTTCGCGGTAAACGGCAATCGCGCCAGATTGGCCGGCGTTCCGACCCGCCGCGGATCGAACCCTGCCCGGGAGAAGCGCTCGCGGTAAAACGGGGAGCGCGCGGCGTGGGCAAGGTGCCGGCGCAGCAGCCGCATGCTGACCGCGCCGCGCTCCGCCGCGCTCGCCTGTCCCAACTCCGGATGTCGCAACAGTCTAGGCATGCCGCCTGATCATCGACAACGGCACTGCTTCGCCATGACTCCGGGGTTGGTTCCGACCGCGGGGAGAGGAATCCGGATTTCGTGCACACGCACTGCTGACTGCCATCCGGAGATGGTAGTACGCAGCGGTATTCTTGTCAATAATCGAGGGTTTAGAACAGCCTGATTTCGCTCACGAAGAGCAGGGGGGGCAGCGGTCAAGCAACGCTTGCAGCGAGCAGCACGGTCAGGTATGAGCCACCAGCCCCGAAAAACAAGACCAGGCAACAAGCCTGCCTCAACTGATCCGCGCGTAACGCGCGGATGTGGGGTTTGCGGACAGGGACCGGGGCGCCGTCGTCACAGGTACGCGCCGCCGTTGACCGAGAGCACCTGGCCGACGATGTACGCGGCCCCGGGCGAGCAGAGGAAGGAGACCGCCGCGGCCACGTCCTCGGGGTGCCCGACCCGGCCCATGGGGATGTTCGGCAGGATCTTGTCGAGCGGGAGGGCCCTGGTCATGTCCGTTTCGATGAATCCCGGGGCGACCGCGTTCACGCGGACGTTGCGCTTCGCCACCTCCACGGCGAGCGAGCGGGTCGCCGCGATGAGTCCGCCCTTGGCGGCCGAGTAGTTGGTCTGCCCGGGCATGCCGGTCTGGCCGGAGGTGGACACGACGTTGACGATGCTGCCCGAGCGCCGCTTGAGCATCGCGAACAGCACCGGCTTCGTGACGTGGAAGAAACCGTCGAGGGTCACGGCCAGGGTGTCGCGCCACTCCTCGCGGGTCATCCAGACGAACAGCGCGTCGCGCGCGAACCCGGCGTTGTTGACGAGCACCGCCGGCGCCTGCGCCTCCAGCAGCGGCCCGAGCGCCTCGCGCACGGCCGCCTCGTCCGCGACGTCGAACTTCAGCAGCCTGCAGCCGCGGCCCCCGGACTCGATGTCGCGCGCCACCGCCCGCGCGCCGTCGTCGTCGCCGCGGTAGTTGAGCCAGATGTCGTACCCGTCGCGCGCCAGCGCCCGGGCGATCGCCGCCCCGATCCCCTTGCTGGCGCCGGTGACCAGCGCGATCCGCGCTCCGGTCACCCGGCCAACTCCGGCGTTCTTTGCGAGTTCTTCGGCACCCCGCTAGAGTGGCGCAATCGCCGAGATTGTCAAGAAGCGGCGCACTGCGATGCCGCGGCCGGGGTGCGGGGAATTGCGCGCGGTGAATGTATAATCCGCGGATGACACCGCACCATCTCACCGGCGCCCCCCTCGGGCAGATCCTGCGTCTGCTGCGGCGCAACCGGATCCGCCCCGCGGCCCTGCCGCGCCTGCTGCCGGCCCTCTGGGTCGGCGTCTGGGCTTCGTTCTGGGCGCGCCGCGAGCAGGCGCTTTTCGGTGCGCGTCTCGACGCCGTGCCGCCGGCCCGCGACCCGATCATCATCGTCGGCCACTGGCGCACCGGCAGCACGTTCCTGCACCAGCTGCTCGCGCTCGACCCGCGGCTCACGGCGCCGACGATGCTCCAGTGCGTCATCCCCTCCGGGTTTCTCGTCGCCGGCCGGTACGTCGAGCCGGTGCTGCGCCGCACGCTCTCCCCCACCCGTCCGATGGACCAGGTGCGCCTGGCCCCCGGCGAGCCGCACGAGGACGAGTTCGCGCTGCTGCGACTGATCGAGCACTCCCCGTTCGAGCGGCTGATCTTCCCGCGTTCGGCACGCTATTTCCTGCTCGACGAGGAGCCCCGGTTCGTCCGCGAGGCGGAGGTCGCGGCCTGGGGCGAGGCGCTCGCGGGTTTCGTCAAGAAAGTCGGGTTCGCTGCCGGCAGGCGCGTCGTGCTGAAGAACCCGTTCCACTCGGTCCGGATCTCCCTGCTCGAGACACTCTTCCCGGAGGCCCGGTACATCCACATCCGGCGCGACCCGCTCGCCGTGATCCCGTCGACGCAGAAGATGTGGGCGCTCCTCGGAAAGAGTCTGACGCTGGGTTCCTGGTGGGGCCCGCCGCGCATCGAGGAGATCGTCGAAGTCTACGGCAGGATGCTGGCGCGGCTCGAGCCCGAGTTCGCGGCGCTCCCGGCCGGCCGGCGCGCGGACGTGCAATTCGAGGAGCTGGAGGCGGACCCCGTGCGCGTGCTGCGCGGGCTCTACGCCGATCTCGACCTGGAGTTCGACCCGGAGTACGAGAGGCGCGTGCGGGCGTTTCTCGGCACGGTGCGCGGCTACCGCAAGAACCGCTACGCAACGAACCCCGAGCAGGAGTCGCTGATCCGCGAGCGGCTCGGCGGGGATGCCGGCGCCGGCCGGCCAAGCGAGCCGGCGACAGAAAGGGTTGGGCAGGCATGATGCTGAATCGAGGTAAAGCCCTGACGCGGGCCGCGCTCTGCGGCATGCTGCTGCTCGCGTGGGCCGGTCCCGCGGCGGCCGAGGCGGAACAGCCGGCGCCGCCGCAGGAGACGCAGCCGCTGCCGCAGCCGCAGCCGCTGCCGCAGCCGCAGCCGCAGGAGACGTCGCCGCAGGAGACGCTGCCGCAGCAAGCGTCGCCGGCCAAGGTCGAAAAGGAGGAGAAGCTGCTCCTCCCCGCGGTGCCGATCGTCGCCTTCTCGCGGGAGACGAGCTTTCTCTTCGGCGCGATGATGGTGCGCGCGCTGCGCTGGGAAAACCGCGCCGCCGATGCGCGTCCGAACACGATCGCCGTCTCCGCCTTCTATTCGCTGGAAAACCAGTGGGCGGTGGGATTCGCGCCGTCGGTGTACCTGCAAGACGAGGACTACCTGGTCAAGGCCCAGCTCTACCACCATCGGACCCCCGCCAGGATCTGGGGGGTCGGCACCGAAGCCGGCGAGCACGGGACCCGGGAGGATTTCACCGCGACCGGCACCGGCATCACGTTCTCGGCGACGAGAAAGGTCTTCCGCTCGCTGCGCCTCGGTCCGGGAATCTGGTTCGGGTCGGCGAGGATCCCCGGCAAGGAGCCGGGGGGCATCCTCGAGAGCGGGGCGCTGACCGGCAGCGACGGCGGGACCGACATCGGCCTGGAGCTGCAGGCGGAGTGGGACGATCGGGACAACATTTACGCGCCGACCACCGGGACCTATCTGCAGTTCTGGGCCGGGTTGCACCGGGACTACCTCGACAGCGATTTTTCCTACGACGACTACCTGCTCGACCTCCGGCGCTTCTTCCCCCTCGGCGCGGGGCAGGTGCTGGCGGTGCAGGCGAAGGGGCGCGTCATGGTCGGCGACCCGCCGTTCTACCGGCTGCCGAGCATCGGCGGCATCGGGATGATGCGGGGGTTGTTCGACGGACGCTTCCGCGACAAGACGATGGTGGCCGCGCAGGCCGAGTACCGGTTTCCGATCTGGAAGGCCGTGGGCGGCGCGGTGTTCGCGGGGGTGGGGGAGGTCGCCGAGCGACCCGCGGATCTGTCGCTGGACGACCTGCAGCTCACCGGCGGGGCCGGACTGCGGGTCACGCTCGACCCCAAGGATCGGATCAACCTGCGGATCGATGTCGGCTTCTCCCGGTACGGCATCTTCCCGATCGTGGTGATCACCGAGGCCTTCTGAGGGCGGGGCAACCGGGGATGTACTCAGGAGTCCGCGCGCTGGGGAAGAACTTCACCGGCGTCGGCATCCGCGTCTACAAGGGCGCGCCGATCGCCGCGCTCTGGCTCGCGGGAGGATTTCCTCAGGCCGCTCTGCTATGCCCCCCCGGGGCTCGAAATCGACGAGATCATGGCCCTGGCGGCCGCCGCGACGGCCACCCGCCCCCGCTATTTCATGTACGGCGCGGGCGCTCGCATCCCGCTGCCGGTGCGGCTGATCGTCCGGGCCCTCTTGCCGCGCCAGCCGATCTGGCGGGTCTACGTCCTCAGCCGGGTCCTGGTCAAGGGCACCGGCCTGCTGCATCTCCACGCGCTGCTCCAGCGCCTGGCGCGGACGGCGGCGCGCCGGCGTGTGCCGGCGCCCGCGGCGCCGACGGGGAAGCCTTGACTTCGCCCGCCGCCGGCACGATGATCCGCCTCGCGCAGGATCGGCGCGGCGGGGGGTGCGCGATGACGGCGGCGAGAGTGGCGGCACGGGGCGGCGAAGAGCGGAAGGCCCCGGCCCGGGCCGGAGCGGTGATGTCATGCCACTGCGGCTGAACGCGATTGAACGGCTGATCTTCCTGCAGGGCAATCTCGGCCCCGGGCCGATCCTCGACCTCTACGGCCCGTTCGCCGCCAGGGCCGTCAACGTCGCGCTGCGGCTCGGTCTGTTCGAAATCCTGGCCGCGGGGCCGCTGGAGCCCGAAGTTCTCGCGCAGCGCAGCGGCGCCGACGCGCGCGGCGTGCGGCTGCTGCTCGAGCTCCTCGAGGCTCTCGGGTACGTGCGCGCCCGGGGCGGCCGCTTCAGCAACACGGCGGCGACGACCAAGTGGCTGCTCGCCGCGTCCCCCGTCGGCGTCGCCGAGCTCTTCGGGTTCTTCGAGGACATGCAGCAGCGCTGGGACTCGCTCGAGGGCGCCCTGCGGGCGGGCGCGCCGGCGCGCCGGACCGCCGAGTGGTTCGACGCCCACCCCGGCAGCTGGGATCGCTACCACGCCGGCCTGCGCGCGGTGGCCCGCCTGGGTGCTCCGGAGATCGTCGGGCGGGTCCGGCTGCCGGCCGGCGCGCGGCGGCTCCTCGATCTCGGCGGCAGCCACGGCTGCTACAGCATCGCGTTCTGCCGCCGCCACCCGGACCTCTCGGCGATCGTGCTGGACTGGGCGCAGGCGCGGGAGGTCGCCGAGGCCTCGATCGCCGCCGCCGGGATGCGCGAGCGGGTGAGTTTTCTCGCGGCGGACCTCTGGCAGGACGCGTATCCCGGCGAGTGCGACGTCGTACTGCTCTTCAACCTCGTGCGGATCTTTCCCGCCGCGCGATCGCAGGAGCTGGTGCGTCGCGCCGTCGCCGCGTTGAAACCCGGCGGGCTGGCGGTGGTCGTGGACCACCAGACCCGCCCGGGGGCGTCGCCTTTCCAGCGCGCCCTCGCCGGGGTGATCGCCCTCGAGCTCTTCAACGCCACGCCGGGCTGTCTGCACGAGCCCCGCGAGGTGGCGCGGTGGCTGGTCGCCGCGGGCTGTCCGCGGCCGTTCACGCGCTCCCTGCGCCGCTCCCCCGGTTCCTACCTGGTGTCGGCCAGGAAAAGTCCCGCGTAGCGCTGCCCCGCGAGGGCTGGATTTTTTGAACGTTTCGGAGTATTCTCCACCGCTTATCGGACACGGAAAGCCAAACAAGGGGAACGCGGGGATGCGGGAGTTCGACCAGCAGGGCGAGCGGGAGATTCGCGACCTGGTGTACGATTATTTCGCCAGCGAGTGCGACATCGACCGCGACCGCCTCACCGACGAGACGGACATCATCGAGGAGCTGGAGGGGGATTCCCTGATGCTCCTCTCGCTTCTGGAGTCGGTCCGCAGAAAATACGGCCTCTCCGTGGAGCTGAAGACCCTCGGCCGGCATCTGATGCACAAGCCGGCGAACACCATCGGTCAGATCGTCGAGCTGACGCTCGCCATCGTCAGGCACGGTGACGACATCGTCGGCCGGGAGCTCTGACCGGGTGCTGCCCGCGCGGCAACCGCACGGTGAGCGGTGACGAAGCGGGTGGTCGTCGTCGGCGGCGGGCTCGGCGGCCTGAGCGCCGCCGTGGCGCTGGCGCAACGAAAGATCGCCGTCACGCTTCTCGAGGCGCAGCCCCACGTCGGCGGCTACGCGGTCTCCTTCTCCCGTCAGGGCTGGGTCTTCGACCCGGCCCTGCACGTCACCGCCGCCGGCGGCGCGGGGCAGGAGTTCCGCCGCCTTGCCGACGGCCTCGGTCTCGCGGACGCGGTGCGGTTCCTGCCGCTGCGGGAGGGGTTCCGGGTCCGTCTTGGCGACTTTGATTTCTCGCTGCCCAACCGGTACGCGGAAATCTTCGAGCGCCTCGCCGCGGAGTTCCCCGACGAACGCGAGGGGCTGCGCCGCTTCCGCAGCGACCTCGAAACGCACGTCGGCGTCTATGCGCCGCTTTTCGACGCGGACGTGAGCAAGTGGCGTTCGGTGCCGCTGTTCCTGCCGCGGCTCCCCGCCTTCCTCAAGCACTCCGCGACTTCGACCCGGGACTACCTCGCGCGTTTCGTCCGCGATCCCCGGCTGGCGGCGCTGCTCTTCCAGTGCTCGGTCTTCATGGGGATTCCCGCCGACGAGTTTCCCGCCGTCAACTTCATGATGATGTTCCACGTGCTCTTCGGCGGCGGGCTGTGCACGATCGCCGGCGGCGGACAGAGCCTGAGCCGCGCGCTGGAGCGGCGCCTGCTCGAACTCGGCGGCGAAGTCGTCTGCCGCTGCCCCGTCGCGCGCATCAATGTTTCGGGCCGCAGTGCCGTCTCCGTGCAGAGTGCGGCCGGGAAGGTCTACCCCGCGGCGGCCGTGGTCGCGGGCGTCAGCCTGCCGACCCTGACGCACGAGCTGATCGGGGACGAGCACTTCCCCGCGTCGTGGCTCGCGGGCCTGGAGAAGCTGAGCCCGTCGCTCTCGGTGCTCGTGCTGAGCCTCGGCATCGACTGCGCGCCCCGGGACGTGGGGATCGACCGGCACCTGACGCTGGTGTTTCCCGACGCCGACATCGACGCCTGCATGAAGCGCCAGCGGGGCAGGCGCACCGTCGAGGGCTTCTCCGTCACGGCCCATGCCCTGACCGAGCCGGGGATCGCCGCGCCGGAGCGCTCGACGGTGGTCGTGGCCGCGGGCACCGACGCGGAGGCCTGGATCGCCCTGGACGAGCCGGAGTACCGCCGCGCGAAGCAGCAGACCGTCACCGCCCTGCTCGCGCAGCTCGAGGCGCTCTATCCCGGGTTGGGGGCGCACGTGCGCGTGACGGACCTCGCGACGCCCCGCACGATGCGCCGTTACACCGGCAACCCCGCTGGTGCGATCCTCGGATTCGCGTGCCGGATGGGGGTGCACCGGCCGCTGCTGTCGGCCGCCAGACTGCCGATCGGACGCCTCGCGCTCGCCTCGGCCTGGAGCGACAAGATGGGCGGGTTCCTGCAGACCGTCAAGGCCGGCGTGGCCGCCGCCGAGAAGACCGCTAGGGAGATCGGGTGAACACCCGCCCCGTCGTGGTGACCGGGCTCGGCCTGATGACCGGCCTCGGCCTCGATCTCCCGACCTGCTGGGCCGGGCTGCTTGCCGGCGGGGATACCGTCCGGCGCTTCACGCTATTCGATCCCGCCGGCCTGCCGACCCCCTTCGGTGTCGAGCTGCCGGATGGCGCCGACGAGCTGTTCGCGCGGCAGATCATGAAGCGCAGCCGCGACCAGATGACGCGCGGGACGATGATCGCGCTGGCGACGGCGCAGATGGCGATCGCCGACGCGGGCCTGGAGGCCGCCGGCGTCGACCGCAGCCGGGTCGGCGTGGTGCTCGGCACGACAGGGACGGGCTACAGCGAGGCCGCCGAAGGGATCGACCAGCACCGGATCCTGCGCGGGATGTCGAACTCGCCGGCGGCCTGGGTCAGCCTGAAGTTCAAGTACGGCGGACCGTCGTTCGTCGTCGGGACCGCCTGCTCCTCCGGGGCGTACGCACTGGCGGCCGCGCACTGGCTGATCGCCTCGGGGCAGGCCGACGCCGTGGTCACCGGCGCTGCGGACTCCTCGTTGAACCGCCTCGACGTCCAGGGCTTCTCCTCGCTGATGGCCCTCGCGGAGGAGCCGGGGGAGATGGCCACCGCCTCGCGCCCCTTCGACCGGCAGCGCAGCGGTTTCGTCATCGGCGAGGGCGGCGGCGTGCTGGTGCTCGAATCTCGGGATGCCGCGCTCCGGCGCGGGGCGCGGGTCCACGCCCTGCTGCTGCCCCCGGGGCTCAGCTCCGAGGCCTACAACATTCTCTCGCCACAGCCCGGCGGGGTCGGCATGGCGACGTGCATGCGCCGCTCGCTGGAGAACGCCGGCCTCGCGCCCGAGGACATCGACTACATCAACGCGCACGGGACCTCGACGCGCATCAACGATCTGTACGAGACGCAGGCCATCCATGCCGTGTTCGGCGCCGCGGCCCGACGCGTCGCCGTCTCCTCCACGAAGAGCCTCACCGGTCATTGCCTCGCCGGCGCCGCCGGCGTCGAAGCGGTGATCTGCTGCAAAGCCCTCGTCGAAGGCGTGATCCCGCCGACCTGGCACCTCACCGACCCGGACCCGGAGCTGGACCTGGATTTCGTGCCGAATGCCCCGCGGCGACAGGCGCTGCGGAACGTGATGTCGAACTCCTTTGCCTTCGGCGGCCACAACGGCGTGGCAATCTTCACCAAAGACGATGGCGCATAATCGGCCTGCGACTGCGTTGCGCTCCTCGCGCCTGCCTGCGACGGGCACCAGCCCGTCTCGGCATTCGCTTCGTCGCGCGCCTTGTCTCGGCTCGATTCTGCGTCCTCTTCATTCGGGTACAGAACAATGATCACTACAGAACGGAACAATGCAAACTCAAGGCCGGTGTATCTCGCCGGGACGGGGGCGTACCTGCCCGGGGAGCCGATCCCGTTCGAACGCAGCGGCGAGGTGCTCGGCGAACTCACCGAGGCCCCGCCGAAGATCCGCCGCTGGATCGCCAACACCGCGCCGGTCATGCGGGAGCTGCTCGACATCGCGTACGTTCACTATGCCATCGACCCGCTGACCCGGGAGTCCACCGACGACAACGTGACGATGGCGACCAAGGCCGCCCGCGCCGCGCTGGAGGCCGCGGGGATCGCGCCCGGGGAGATCGAGCTGATCTGCTACGGCTCGGCGCACCAGGACCAGATGCCGACCGCGTCGGTGCGCATCCAGGAGGCGCTCGGCATCGACGCCTGCGCCGAGTTTTCCATCCACGCGAACTGCACCTCCGCCTACAAGGCGTTGCATCTCGCTCACCGGCTCCTGGCTGCCGGGGACTACCGCACCGCCCTGGTCGTCTCGGCGAGCGTCTCCTCCTCCGAACTGCGCGCCGAGTACTACAACCAGGCGCTCGTGGACAAGGAGTCCCTGTTTCTGCGCTGGTTCCTCTGCGACGGGGCCGGGGCGCTCGTGCTCACGACGGACCCCGCGTGCGCCGCCGCGCTCGAGGTCGAGCAGACCTACATCGAATCGATCGGGGGCCGGCGCCCTTCGCTGATGTTCAACCGCCGCCCGGCGCTCTGGATGAACCCGCGCCAGGAGTACGAGGAGGCGCGGCACCACCTGCGCCAGAATTTCCGCAATGCGCTCGCGACCGGCGTCTTCCAGGAGGAGGGTGGGTCGGTTTTTCTCCACGGCCTGCAGCGGATGCTCGCCCGCGGCGGCCTCGCGCCGGAAACGATCAGGTTCTTCCAGGTCAACCTCCCCGCGAAACACATCGTCGATTCCGTTCTCGAGGAGTGCGCGGCGATCGGCATCAGGCGCGAGAGCTTCGCCGCGCACCTGAGCGAGCTCGGCTACTGCGGTCCGCCGATGGCGTTCATCGGTCTGGACCGGATCGTCAGGTCGGAGCGCCTGGCTCCGGGGGAGCGGATCGTGAGTTTCGTGACCGAGGTCAGCAAGTTCATGCAGGCCGGGTACGCGCTGCGATGCCGGACCTGAAGACGCAGGGGAAGGCCGCGTTCGTCTTTCCCGGGGTGGGAGTCACCCCGAGCGGGCACGAGGGCGAGTTTCTCCAGCGGCACCGGGCGGTAATGCAGCCGCTGCTGGAGGAGGCGCTGGCGTTCGCGGGGGAGGATCCCCACCCGACCCTGGCCCGCCGGTCGGGCGGCCCGCCCGCCGGGCGACCCTCCCCGCTCGCGGAGGAGCTGTTCACGTACGCCTTCGACTGCGCCGTGGCCACCGTGTACCGGCAGTACGATCTGGAACCCTCGTACGTCGCCGGCCACAGTCTCGGCCTGTACGCCGCCCTGGCCGTCACCGGGGCCGTCCGCTTCGGCGACGGGCTGGCGATGGTGACGAGGGCGCGCGCCCTCGTGCGGGAGGCCTGCCCCCCCGGGAGCCTCGGCATGGCCGTCGTCATCGGCATGCGCGCCGAGGAGATCGCGGGCCTGCTGGCCGATCCCGCGCACCTCGGGCTCGCGCGGGCCAACGTCAACAACGACACCGCCACGGTCCTCTCGGGGCGCGTCGCCGATCTCGAGACCTTCCTCGAAGTGGCCAGACGCGAGGGCGCCTTCAAGGCCGTGTTGCTGGACGTCGACCTGCCGTACCACCACCCCGGCTATCTGGGCGCGGCGACCGATCGCTTCCGCGCCTATCTCGGCAGCCTGGCCTGGAGCGCTCCCTGCTGTCCCCTCGTCTCCTCGATCGACCAGGCGCTGCTGCAGGACCCCGCGGAACTGCTCGAGTACACCGCCTGCAACATCTCGACGCCCATCCGCTGGCAGAAGGTCGTGGAACGACTGGCGGCGCTCGGCGTCGCGGTGGCGGTGGAGTGCGGGCCCGGGATCTCGCTGACCCAGCACGCCTCGTTCATTCCGGGAGCGCCGAAGCATGTGAACACGAAGACCTCGGCCTGGAAGCTGCGCATTTGAAGCGGCACCTGCTGCTCGCCGGCACCGGCAAGATGGGCCTGGACTGCGGCCAGTACTTTCTGCGGCGCGGCTGGCGGGTGACCTGGCTCTGCGCCGACCCGGGCCGCCGCGACGAGTTCGCCCGGCGCATCGCGCGCGAGCAGCGGCGCCTGGAGGGAGCCGATCCGGGCGGCGACGGCGCGGACGCGGCGCGGGTACTGCTCTTCGACGAAGCGGGCGCGGTCGGGATGCCCGCCGCGGATCTCTTCCTCGAGGCGGTCGGCGAGGACGTCGCCCTGAAGCGGGAGGTCTTTCGCCGCGTTGCGCCGCTGCTCGCGGCACAGGCGCCGCTCGCCTCGGTCTCCTCGTCGATTCTGCCGGGGGAGATCCACCCGCGTTGTCTCGGCGCGCACTGCTTCTTCCCGCTGGAGATGACCCGGCTCGTCGAGGCGGTCATCCCTCCCGCGGCCGACGACCGCGACGCGGGGGCGCTGCTGGAACTGCTCCGGGGCGCCGGGTTGCACGCGATCCTCCAGAGTCCCTCGAACGCTTTCGCCGTCAACCGGCTGCTGCTGCCGCTCCAGGCCGAGGCGGTGCGCGCGCTGCGCGCCGGCTGGGCGCCGGCGATCGTCGACCGCGCTTCGATCACGCCGCTCGTGCCGTTCGGGCAGCTCGCCCTGATGGACGCCGTGGGGTTGGAGGTGATCGCGGCCGCCGTCGCGAACTACCGCCGCCGGCTCTCGCCCGACGAGGGCCGGAATTACGCCGAACTGGACGAAACACTCCAGGAGCTGGTCGCGGCCGGCAAGCGCGGCCGGAAGAACCGCGACGGTTTTCTCTGCGGCGCGCCGCTCCCGTGGGCGGCCGGCGATCGTACGCGCGAGGACGCCGAAGCCCTGGCCGCCGATTTCCGCGCGCTCGCC
Organism: Candidatus Rokuibacteriota bacterium; assembly: GCA_031406795.1. GTDB lineage: Bacteria > JAUVQV01 > JAUVQV01 > JAUVQV01 > DATDCY01 > DATDCY01. Next base: position 23,198 of record JANOHV010000107.1, on the reverse strand, counting down.
GCCCACACCTGCTTTCGGGCGATCGAATCCGGCGACATCGCCGCCGACAGCCTCGATCTGGCCTTCTCGTCGCTCTTCGCGACCGCGGTCCCGGCCGACGAGGAGCGCCGCCGCCTCCGGGAAACCGGCGGGATCGGTCAGCTGGCCCGCCTCTGCCGCGCGAGCGGCCGTTCGTACTTCGAGCCGGGGACGCGATCGAGGACGGTGGCGCCATGAAGGTCGTTTTCACCCCGGGCGCGGATGACATCGGGACGCTGGTGCTGTCGAACCCGCCGCGCAATACCCTCGAGGAGCCGCGATTCGCCGAGCGGGCGCAGCTGGAGAAGGTGCTGAACCACCCGGGGCAGAAGGCGCTGATTCTCCAGGGCGACGGGCGGCACTTCTCGCACGGGGCCGACCCGGAGCGGCTGCGGGCCCAGCTGCGGACCCCGGCTTTCCAGCAGGAGTTGGACCGCGGGAAGGAGTTGCTCGCCCTGATCGCCGAAGCGCCGATCCCCGTGCTCGCTCTGGTCCGTGGCGGCTGCCTCGGCGCCGGTCTCGAGATCGCGCTGTGCTGTCACTTCCGCTTCGCCGCCTCCAGCAGCCTCTTCGGCTTCCCCGAGGTCGAGCTGGGACTGATCCCCGGCTTCGGCGGGCCGCTCTTCCTCGACGGTGTCGCCACACGGCGGGCCGCCGTCGACCTGCTGCTTTCCGGCCGCATGATCGGCGCGGCGGAGGCCCACGGTCTGGGCATCGTGGATCGCGTCTGTCCCGCGGCCGCGCTGGAGCAAAACGCCCGGGAGTACCTCCGCGAGCTGGTGGGCAAACGCACCCTGCTGCAAGTCCGCGCCGTCATGGAATCCCTCAACAACGCCCGGCGGCTGCCGCTCGCGGAGGCGTTGCGGCGCGAGACGGAACTGTTCATGAAGGTGGCACGTGGGGAGTGAGGGCCGCCCGTCGCCGGCCTTTCCCGGGGTCGCGCCCCATTCGGGCGAGGGGGAGCTGCGACTCGTCGTCGAGCCGGACGGGGGGATCGCCCGCCTCGTACTCGACGCGCCGCCGCGCAACGAGATGGGCCGGGACTTCTTCGGCCGCCTCGACGCGCTGGTCGGGACGCTCAAAGATCTTCCGGCGCGCGGGCTCGTGGTCCACGGCGCGGGCCGCCACTTCTCCTCCGGGGCCGACGTCGGCGCGCTGAAGGCGGGGCTCGTCGATGCGCAGCCGGTCCTCGACGGGCAGGCGCTTCTGGCCGCGACGAGATGTTTTCAGGCCCTGGCCGAGCTGCCGTACCCCACCGTGGCGGCCGTCGGCGGCTGCTGCCTCGGCAGCGGTCTCGAGCTCGCGCTGGCCTGCCGGTGGCGAGTCGCCGCCGCGAACGCCGTGTTCGCGCTGCCGGAGACCACCTTCGACCTGATGCCCGGCTGCGGCGGCACGGTGCGCCTGCCGCTGCTCGCGGGCCGGGGACGCGCGGTCGAACTGCTGCTCTCGGGGCGCCTCGTGGACGCCGCGGAGGCGCTCGAGATCGGGCTCGTGGATGCGGTCGTCGGCCGCCGCGAGCTGCTTGATGCCGCGCGGCGGCTCGTCGAGCGGGTCGCGGCGTGAAGATCCTGCTCGTCAACCCGCCGCGTTCGCCCCACAACGCCATCTTCGACCACGCGCCGGAGCACGCGAAGCGCTTCATTCACCGCCGGCTCATCGGGCCGCCGCTCGGGCTGCTGACCCTCGTCGCCGCGGTGCGCGGCCGCCACGAGGTCGCCCTCTGCGAGATGAAGGGGGTTTACGACCTGGACCCCGCGGCCGCTCCGCCCGCGGAATTGATCCGCGTCTGGCTCGAGCGGGAGCGCCCCGCGCTGGTGGGCCTGACCTTCATCGCGTCCGAGCACCCGGCCGGCCTGGCGATCCTGCGGGCAGTCAAGGCCTTCGATCCGGAAATCGTCACGGTCGCGGGCGGCCTGCACTGCACGCTGTGCCCCGGGGATTTCGACGACCCCGCCGTGGACGTCGTCATCCCCGGCCCGGGAGCGCACGTCTTTCGCGAGCTCGCCGACGCGCTGGAGGCGGGCCGGCCCCTGAAGGGGATCGGCGGCCTGCTGCTGCGCGCGGCGGGTGGGTTGCGGCCGACTGGTGCCGCGCCGGCCTGCGACTCGGCCGGGAGCGATTTCATCGCACCCGACCGCTCGCTGTTGAAGCCCTGGCTCTCGACCTACGTCGTCGGCCGCGCGAGCGGGCCCTCCACCTATGTCTTCACGTCGCTCGGCTGCCCCTATCGGTGCTCCTTCTGCTCCATCTGGCCGCAGTACGGTGGCGCGTACCACCAGCGGGAGGTGGAGAGCGTGATCGCGGAGCTCAAGACGCTCGAGGAGTACGAGGTCGTGCGCTTCGCCGACGCCAATACGCTCGTCGACCTCGGCTTCGCGCGCCGCCTCTTCGAGCGCATCGCCGCCGAGGGGATCAGCAAGACCTTCGTGATGGATATCCGAGCCGACACCGCGGCCAACAACCCGGACCTCATCGCGCTGCTGGCGAAGGGCGGGCTGCGGGTGGTGATCACCGGCTTCGAGTCGCCGGATCGCGAAGAGTTGCGGCGGTACGGCAAGAACCTGAAGGCCGATCTCATCGGCGAGGCGATCAAGGTCTTCCACGACAACGGGGTCATGCTTCGCGGCAACTACATCGTCCGGCCGGACTACGGCGAGGAGCAGTTCGCCGACCTGGCCGAATACGCCGCCCAGCACACCGTCGCCTTCGCCGGCTACACCATCCTCACGCCGATGCCGGGGACCGCGTTTCACCGGGAGGTCGCCGCGGAGATCGTCGATCGCGATCTGGCGAAATACAACTTCTTCAACTGCGTGCTGAAGACGAAGCTGCCCCTCGAGCGGTTCTACGAGCAGGTCGGCGCCCTCTGGCCGATCCGCCTGGGCACGGAGACGATCTAGCCGGGCGCCGAAAAAGGCCCGGCCGCCGCTATTGCGGCTCGACGACGAGTTTCGCGTCCTCGATGATCAGCTCGTAGCGGTAGCCGCTGCCGAAATCCTTGTCCAGCGAGATCCTGCCCGAGACGACGACGATGTCGCCGGTCTTCGCGGTATCCGCGGTCGTGGCCAGCAGATCGTTGGTGCCGCTCGCGCCGGTACCGTCCTGGATGTGGACCCAGTTCTTGCCCATGATCTGGGAGTTGTACTTGACGACTTTGCCCCGCACCTTGACCACGGTTTCCGCGAGACGATCCTTGCCCGCATAGATTTCGGCAACGGTCTGGTCCGCTTTACCGATCCCGGCAAATGACGTTGCGGCTCCCTGCGGGGAACTTGACGGGGCCGGGTTTGCAGGCGTCTTCGAAACCGGGGCGCAGGCGACGACGATGCCCGCGACCGCCACGATAGCCACAATGTTTCTGTTCATGCTCGCCACCTCTTGGTTGTCTGTCGTTTGCCGATCGTGCGGAGGATCATGGTTGAAGGCTGCGCGTAGGGTGCACGAATCGCAGATATAACGCAAACGGCGGAGTTGGCGAGAACTGCAGGCTTCATGCTCCGTCTGCGGCGCCCGGTCTCAGGCGTCGACCAGCACCTTGAACCCGCCGTACGTCGTGCGCTTGATGTCGAAGGGCATGGACTTCGGATCCATCATGCTCGCCATTCGCGGGTCCCTCATCACCTTGGCGTTGACGCGGTCGCGATGCGCCCGGGTCTTGAACACGATCCACGAGAACACCACGGTCTCGCCTCGCTGCAGCCCGACCAGCTGGGGAAAGGGGAGCCCCATCTTCACCTTGAGGTCGTCGCCGACGGCCTCGCGGTACTCGAGGGCGCCATGGTCACGCCAGATCCTGCCGGCTTTCCGCGCCATGCGCAGGTAGGCCGGGAGGTTCTTCTTCGGGATCGCCAGGACAAAGCCATCGACGTAACGCATGTGCAGCCTCCTTTGGTTGTGACGCGCGCTCAGCAACGCGCCGGGTCATTCAACAGGAGCGAACCGGCCGGGGATGCTTCCCGGTGTCCTGCTCGAAAGTCGTGAGGGAGAACCCCGGTCAGGATCGAGTGAACTCGAATACACCTGTCGTGCCGCCCTCGACCGTGGTGAAGGAAAATTTCCGGCCATCATCCGTGATGGGCCCGATCCCATCGCCGTTATCGATGATGATGGTGTCGCCGGAGATTGCGTAGGTTCCCGAGCCCGCGGTTCTGTCCCCTCCGATTCTGATATCGACGGTGTAGGTTCCAATGCTCGTCAAGATGATCGTGCCCGAGACGTCCGGAGCAATGATGGTTCCCGTGACCCCGCCGTCCGTGACCGTGATCTTCGTGAAGTTGTAGATGCCAGCCATGTTGCTGGTGGTGGGGGAGAAGTCGTCCCCGCTGCAGCCCGCCCCGCCGGCGACCATGATGACTGCGAGCAGAAACAGTACGATCTTCTTCATGTCGCACCCTCCCGACTGCGTTGGACGTGAGGCGCCGCCTCCAGAACGGAACCGGCGCGCGAGCCGTCTCGAATATACTCTTCGCACGAACGCCTGCAAGAACAAAGTGAATCGTTCTCGTAACCCTTCAGTGAACGGTGGCCCGATCAGTACCGTTCGCCCTGAGCCCGTCGAAGGGCGCTTGTATGAAGACTCTTTCCCGTTCGTGGTTCGACAGGCTCACCACGAACGGGAGAAGTTACCGCACTTCATTGAACGCTTACATCGTTTTCGATCGGTACCGCCTGGCATCGACGCGGGCCGGGTGAGCCGGAGATAGGCAGATTCCACCATTGCGGGCCGGACTCAGGCGGGATATTTTCGGGGCCTACCGGTTCAGGTATGCACAGGAAGTCGCGGCGCGGGCACTGCAGTTGGCGGACAAGGCGGGAGGGGGACCGATGACGACGAAGCAGATTCGGGAGGACCTGGCGAAGCGCATGCAGTTCTGGCAGGGGGTGGAGCGCGAGTCGGTGGCGTCGATGACCGCCGTGCTCGCGAAGACGAACCATCCGTTACTGCGTCTGGTCATGGAGATCATCCGTCGCGATTCCGAGCTTCACGACCGCATCCAGCAGTTCATCATCGATGCCGTCGAGACCAAGCCGGTGACGCTGAGCCCCGATGACATGGGCGAGATTTCATCGCTTCTCGAGCACCACCTGCTGCTGGAGAACCAGATGGTCGAGGCGGTGAACGACTCGGCGGCCAGCCTGCGCGGCCACAAGATGCTCGTTGAGGAGTATCTGCTGGATTTCCTGCTCCAGGACGAGAAGAAGCACGCCGGCCTGCTGCGCGCCCTCGACCAGGTCAAGCGCGGCATGTATCCGTACGCCTGAGCGGGCACCCCGGCAATGGCCCGGGCCTCGCGGTCCGCGGCAGGGCAGGGGCGGAAGCCTTCCGGCAGCCGGCCTCGCAGACGGCATTTCCGTCACGAGGCCGGCTCGCTTCCTGTTTTTTCCGCCCGGTCAGGTGCCCGTGAAGCCGCTCCTGGAACGATTAGGCGAGATCGAAGCGGTCCAGGTTCATGACCTTGTTCCAGGCCGCGACGAAGTCGCGCACGAACTTTTCCTTCGCATCGTCCTGCGCATAGACCTCGGCCAGGGCGCGCAGCTGCGAGTTGGAGCCGAAAACAAGGTCAACGCGGGTGCCGGTCCACCTGAGGTCGCCGGTCATGCGATCGCGCCCTTCGAACGTGTCCCGGGCAGCGGGCGTGGGCTTCCACACGGTGCCCATGTCGAGCAGGTTGACGAAGAAGTCATTGGTCAGCGTCCCGGCCCGTTTCGTGAACACGCCATGCGGCGACTGGCCGGCGTTGGCGCCCAGTACGCGCAGGCCGCCGACGAGCACGGTCATCTCCGGCGCGCTCAGGGTCAGGAGCTGCGCCTTGTCCACCAGCAGTGCCTCGGCCGAGACGGTGTATGCCTGCTTCTGGTAATTGCGAAAACCGTCGGCTTGGGGCTCCAGCGCGGCAAACGATTCAACGTCGGTCCGGTCTTGCGAGGCGTCGGCGCGACCCGGGGTGAAGGGCACATCGACAGCGTGCCCGGCAGCCTTGGCCGCCGCTTCAACGGCAGCGCAGCCGGCCAGCACGATGAGATCCGCCAGGGAGACTTTCTTGCCGCCCGTCTGGGCGCCGTTGAAGGCCCGCTGGATGGTTTCGAGCACGCCCAGCACCCTGGCCAATTGCGCCGGCTGGTTGGCTTCCCAGTCCTTTTGCGGCGCCAGGCGGATGCGCGCGCCGTTGGCTCCGCCGCGGTTGTCCGAGCCACGGAAGGTTGAAGCCGAGGCCCAGGCGGTGGAGACCAGCTCCGCCACCGACAGACCCGAGGCCAAGATCCTGGCCTTGAGGCCGGCGATGTCCTTCGAATCGATCAGGGGGTGATCGGCAGCGGGGAGCGGGTCTTGCCAGATCAGGTCTTCGGCCGGGACTTCTGGGCCGAGGTAGCGGGCCCTGGGCCCCATGTCGCGGTGGGTCAGCTTGAACCACGCGCGGGCAAACGCTTCGGCGAGAGCCTGCGGATCCTGGTGGAAGCGGCGCGCGATGGGCTCATAGATCGGGTCGAAGCGCAGCGACAGGTCGGCCGTGGTCATCATCGGCGGGTGCTTTTTCGACCGGTCGTGGGCGTCGGGGATCATGTGTTCCGGTTTGACGTTCTTCGCCACCCACTGATGGGCACCGGCGGGGCTCCTGGTCAGCTCCCACTCGTGGCCGAACAGCATGTCGAGATAGCCGTTGTCCCACGTGGTGGGGTTGGGCTTCCAGGCGCCTTCGATGCCACTGGTGATGGTGTGCACGCCCTTGCCGGTGCCCAGGCGGTTGATCCAGCCCAGGCCTTGCTCTTCGATGGGGGCAGCTTCGGGTTCGGGGCCCACCAGCCCCTTGTCTCCCGCGCCGTGCGCCTTGCCGAAGGTGTGTCCGCCGGCGACGAGCGCGACGGTCTCTTCGTCGTTCATGGCCATGCGGGCGAAGGTCTCACGCACATCGCGGCCCGAGGTCACGGGGTCGGGGTTGCCGTTGGGGCCTTCGGGGTTCACGTAGATCAGGCCCATCTGCACGGCGGCCAGCGGCTTCTCCAGTGTGCGGTCGCCGCTGTAACGCTTGTCGCCCAGCCACTCGGCTTCGGCTCCCCAGTAGATGTCCTCTTCGGGCTGCCAGATGTCCGCGCGGCCGCCACCGAAGCCGAAAGTCTTGAAGCCCATCGACTCCAGCGCGCAGTTGCCGGCCAGGATCATCAGGTCGGCCCAGGAGATTCTGTTTCCGTACTTCTGCTTGATCGGCCAGAGCAGGCGGCGTGCCTTGTCCAGGTTGCCGTTGTCGGGCCAGCTGTTGATCGGCGCAAAACGCTGATTGCCGGTGCCGCCGCCGCCACGTCCGTCGGCGGTGCGGTAGGTGCCGGCACTGTGCCAGGCCATGCGGATGAACAGGCCGCCGTAGTGGCCCCAGTCGGCGGGCCACCAGTCCTGCGAGTCGGTCATCAGCGCGCACAGGTCCTGCTTTAGGGCGGCCAGATCAAGTTTCTTGAATTCTTCGGCGTAGTTGAAATCGGGGCCTAGCGGGTTGGAGGCCGGCGCGTGCTGGTGAAGGATGCCCAGGTTCAGTTGGTTGGGCCACCAGTCGCGGTTCGATGGGCCTCTGCCGGCAATGGTTCTGCCGGATTTTCCCGTGATCGGACACGTGCCATTTTCGCTCATGCTCGTTCCTCCTTTGAGGTTTAAGTGCTGCAAAGCAACGGGAGCGTTTACCGCGGGCGCGCTTGCCGGCCCGCAGCGGTACGTTTCTGTTTACCACAGTATTCGCCCCAAAGGGCCGACATGCAAGTGTCCCCGTCGGCCAGAAACGCCTTGCCACCGATTGCAGCAACCCTCGATCGCAGTTACCATGACCGACTCAACATGCAAAGGCAGGGGATGGAGACGGCGGCGATACGGGTAAGCGGCCTCGTGAAGCGCTACCACGGGAACGACGAGGCCACGGTGAATGAACTCGACCTCGAGGTGCGCGAGGGCGAGATCTTCGGGCTGCTCGGGCCGAACGGGGCGGGCAAGACGACGACGCTCTCGATCGTCTGCGGGCTGTTGAAGGCCACGAGCGGCGAGGTCCGGGTGTTCGGCGAGGATGTCATCCGTCATCCGGGCCGCATCAAGCACCTGCTGGGGTTCGTCCCGCAGGACATTGCGCTGTATCAGACGCTGACCGGGCGGGAGAACCTGGAATTCTTCGGGCGGATGCACGGCCTGTACGGTGCGGCGCTGAAGAGCCGGGTCGACGAGCTGCTGAACGTGGTCGGCCTCGAGAAGAGCGCCGACCGCCGGGTATCGAAGTACTCGGGCGGCATGAAGCGCCGGGCAAACCTCGCCGCGGGGATCCTTCACCACCCGCGGCTGCTCGTGCTGGACGAGCCGACCGTCGGGATCGACCCGCAGTCGCGCGGCCTGATCTTCGAGAACCTGCGGGCGCTGAGCGGCGCCGGGGAGACCATGGTCTACGCGACCCACTACATGGAGGAGGCGCAGAAGCTCTGCACGCGCGTCGCCATCATGGACTCGGGGAAGGTGCTGCTCCAGGGGCCGCCGGCGCAGCTGGTCGCCGAGCGCCCCGGGTGCCGCAACCTGGAGGAGCTCTTCCTGGAGCTGACCGGAAGGAGCCTGAGGGACTAGCATGAGAAGACTGCTGGCCGTCGTCTGGAAGGAACTGCTGCTGCTGCTGCGCGACCGCGGCGGGGTCGCGGTCCTGTTCGTGATGCCCACCGCGATGGTGCTGATCACGACGCTCGTGCAGGAGGACGCGCTGCGGGCCGTCCAGGGCGGCAGAACGACGGTGCTCGTCGCCGTGACGGCGGGGGACGAGTTCGGCGCCGCGGTCGCGAAGGGGCTCGACGGCACGGGCGCATTCACGGTGGTGCGCGAGCTGCGGGGGGGCGCGGTGACCGCGGAGATCATCCGCGAGGAGTTGCAGGCCGGGACCCACACCATGGGGATCGTCGTGCCCCCCGGCGTGGCCGAGCGGGTGGCCGCCGGCGCGGACCGGCTGCTTGCGCGGATGTTGCCCGCGATGATGGCCCCGGCCGTCGCCACCGCCGAGCCGCCGGGGGAGATCGCCGTCTACTTCGACCCGGCGGTGCGCCCGCCGTTTCGCCGGGCCGTGATCACCGCGCTGGAGCGCCTCTCGCAGGGCGTCGAGATCAAGGTCATGATGGGCAAGATCCAGGGGTTCATGAGCGGCGTCACCGGCAAGCCCGCGGATGGCTCGTCGTGGGAGGCCGAGCAGCACATCACGGTCCGCGAGTTTTTCGCCGGGCAGGGGGGCGCGGACGTGATGCCCAGCTCGGTGCAGCAGAACGTTCCGGCCTGGACGCTCTTCGCGATGTTCATGATCTCGATACCGCTCTCCGGGGGGATCATCCGCGAGCGCGACGGCGGGACGCTGGTGCGCCTGCGCACGCTGCCGGTTTCCCCGGTGACGATCCTCGCCGCGAAGGTGATCGTCTACATGGGGGTCTGCCTGATCCAGTTCAGCTTCCTGCTGGTGATCGGCGCGCAGGTGCTGCCCCGTCTCGGCACGGCGTCGCTGGAGGTGGGGACCCAGTACGCCGCCATCGCCGCCGCCGCGCTGGCCGCCGCGTTCGCCGCCACCGGGTTCGGGATCATGATGGGGGCGATCAACCGGACCACCGAGCAGTCGTCCGTCTTCTGCGCCACCGCGGTCGTGATCGCCGCCGCGCTCGGCGGGATCATGGTCCCCTCTTTCCTGATGCCCGCCAAGATGCAGCAGATCGGGCAGCTCTCGCCGCTGCAGTGGGGCCTGAGCGCTTTCGTCGACCTCTTCCTGCGCGGCGGGACGCTCGCCAGCGTGCTGCCGAAGCTCGCGAAGCTCGTCGCGTTCGGCGCGGCGACGCTGGGTATCGCCGTGTTGGTCTTCCGCAGAAGGGAGTAGCGCCGTGAAAGAACAGGACATGAAGGCCGTGAACCCGCACCAGGTGGTGCTGTACGTCGAGCGCGACGACGCCAGCTACGGGCCGCTCCAGACGGGCTCCTACCTCGCGCAGGAGTTCATCGACGACTTCTTCGAGAAGCGCGAGCGCTACCGGCTCGAGTGCCTGCGCAAGCTCGAGGCGGGGGAGGTCAGCGCGGTCTGGTTTTACCTCCAGACTCTCGGGCTGGCGGAGGCCGATCTCGCCGTTCGCGTCGGCGTCAGCCGTCGCGCCGTGCGGCGGCACCTGACGCCGGCCGGGTTCGGGGAGATCGAGCTGCGCCTCGCCGCCCGCTACGCCGAGGTCTTCGGCGTCCCGGTGGCGAACCTGTTCCAGGTGATCGCGGCGCAGGACGGCCGGGTCGAGTTGCGGCAGGAGCGCACGGCGAACCCGCTACTGACGAAGACCCGTGTCGGAGTCTGCGACCCGGCTGCGGCAGAGGGCGACGCGGGGGCGGGTCGATGAGCGCGCCGTTCACCCACAAGATGGCGGCGCACTGCGAGTCGGGCGCCGTGACCGCGCTGCTGCGAGGCGCCGGCATGGAGGTCACCGAGTCGCTGGTCTTCGGGGTCAGCGGGGCGCTCTTCTTCGGGTACCTCAGCATCCCGATGCTCCCCTTCCCGACGATCGCGCTGCGCAACAAGCCCGGCCGGATCCGGCTGAAATCCCCGGCGCGCCTCGGCGTGCCGATGAACACGCTGAACTTTCGCGACCCGGCGGCGGCGACGCGCGAGCTCGATGCGCTCCTCGAGCGCGGAGTTCCCGTCGGCGCGCAGGTGGATTACTTCTACATGGACTACCTGCCCGAATACACCCGGGCCCACTTCAACGCGCACTACGTGATCGTGACGGGAAAGAAGGACGGGCGCTATCTGATCAGCGATACCTATTTCCCGGCGCCGACGAGCCTCGACGCAGCGGTCTTCCGGACGGCGCGGTTCGCGCGCGGGCAGTTCGCGCCGAAGGGGCTGCTCTTCTGGCCGGCCTCGGTCCCCGAGCGGCCCGACCTGAAGGCGGCCGTGCGCCAGGGGATCAAGGACGCGGTCTTCTACATGGTCAAACTGCCGATTCCGTTCTTCGGCGTGCGCGGCATCCGCTTTTTCGCGCGCAAGGTCCGGGAGTGGCCGAGGCTCACGCGGGACCTCGATCACCTCTCCCACGAGGTCATGATGATCGCCGTGATCCTCGAGGAGCGGGGGACGGGCGGCGGCGGCTTCCGCTACCTCTACGCGACGTTCCTGCAGGAGGCCGCGAAGATCCTCGACAACCCCGAGGTCGCCGACGTCGCCAAGGCGATGATGGAGAACGGCGACCGCTGGCGCGACGTCTCGATCGCGGCCGCCCGGATGGGCAAGCGGCGCGATCTCGGGCCGGAGAAGCTGCGCGAGCTCGGCGACATGATCCTCGAGCGCGCCGACGCCGAGCAGGCGATCTTCCGCCGTCTGGGCAGGCTCGTAAAGTAGCGTTGGAATTGGTACACTTTGCCAGGATACGATCACAGGGTATTGAGCAACTCGAAACGGGCAGGCTGATCAAAAAGGTCCAGCAGATGGGCCTTTTTCAGCGGCCTGCATGGTGAAGGGCGCGACCATGGACAACGACGCGAAAAAACTCAACCGCGAAATCAAGCAACTGATCATCGACGCGCTGAGGATCGCCGACGTCACCCCCGACGACATCGAGGACGGCGCGCCGATCTTCGGCAACCCGAAGCTCGATCTGGACTCGCTCGACGCCGTGGAGCTGTTCGTGGCGCTCCAGAAGACCTACGGTGCGAAGATCGACGACCAGAACCTCGCGCGGGACGTTCTGCAGAGCGTCGACCGCATCGCCGAGTTCGTCCGGGCCAACCGCACGGATCAGTGAAAAAGGTCCTGCTCGTCGGCTCCAACTCCCTGCGCGTGCCCTATCCCGTCAGTCCGATCGGCCTCTGTCTCGTCGCGGCGGCGCTCGAGCCCGGCTGGCAGGTGCGCATCCACGACCCGCTCGCCGAAGGGGCGGGTCTCGCCGCGGTGGTGGCGGAGTTCGCCCCGGACTACGTCGGCCTCGGCATTCGTAACATCGACGACATCGTCATGGAAGCGGGGGTCTCCTTCGTCAACGACGTGCGCGAGCGCTTCGCGCGCCCGCTGCGCCGGCTGACGCAGGCGCCGCTGATCCTCGGCGGCAGCGGCTTCTCGATCTTTCCGCAGGAGTGGCTCGAGGAGTGCGAGGCCGACTACGGCGTGGTCGGCGAGGGGGAGGCCGCATTCCCCGCGCTGCTCGAAGCGCTCGAGCGCGGTTTTGATCCGCTCGCGGTTCCCGGCGTCGTCGCCCCCGGCGGCCCGGCCCCGTTGCGCGCCGCGCGGCCGGTGCTGCTCGATCTGCTCCCGTTCCCCGAGATCGACAAGCGGATCGACTACGCGCCCTACCGCGAGCGCGGCGCCTACCCGATCCAGACCAAGCGCGGGTGCGCCCGCGGCTGCCTCTACTGCTCCTATCCGCAGGTCGAGGGGCGGAACTTCCGCTGCCGCCCCGCCGAAATCGTCGTCGACGAGATCCAGCAGGTGCGCGAGCGCCTCGGCGATGTCGCGTTCGAGTTCGTCGACTCCGTCTTCAACGACCCGCCGGGGCACGCCGAGAGCATCTGCTGGGAGATCGCGCAGCGCGGCCTGCAGGTCCGCCTGCGCACCATGGGCGTGAACCCGGCGCAGGTGACGCGCGAGTTGATCGACCTGATGGCCGCCGCCGGCTTCGCGCAGATCGACTCGACCCCCGATTCCGCCTCGCCGGCGATGCTCCGGCGTCTGCGCAAGAACTTCACGCTCGCCGAACTGGAGCGCACCGCGACGATCGTGCGCGAGGCGAAGATGCCGACGATGTGGTTCTTCCTGCTCGGCGGTCCGGGAGAGACCGAGCAGACGATCGCCGAGACTTTCGCGTTCGTCGACCGCTTCGTGGACCCCGAGGACATGGTCCACATCAGCGAGGGGCTGCGCATCTACCCGCACACCGGTCTGCACGAAACGGCCCTCGAGGAGGGCTTCGTGGAGGCGGGGGAATCGCTGCTGCTGCGGCGCTTCTATGTCTCCCCGGAACTCGGCCGGGAGCGGCTGCTGGAGATCGTCAGCCGCGAGATCGCGACGCGGCCGAACTGCGTCAGGTCCTCCGAATCGACGCCGCCGCCCGCGATGCTGCAGGAGGCCGCGCGGATCTGCCGCGAGCAGGGGCTCGCGGAGCCGATGTTCCGGACGCTGCTGCGTCTGCGCCGGCAGTCCGGTCGCTGAAGAAGGCCCGGTTGCTGTTGCCTTGACTTCCCCTTTTCCGCGGCGAAAGATGCGGCATTGGGGTTTCGGGTCTACAAAAGGGGGTTCGGATGATCCTGACGAATGTGGAGAACGTCCCGGGGAAGCAGATCGTCGAGCACTTCGGCCTGGTGTCGGGGAGCACGGTGCGGTCCAAGCATTTCGGCCGGGATTTCATGGCCGGCCTGAAGAACATCGTCGGCGGCGAATTGAAGGGGTACACCGAACTGCTCGAGGAGTCGCGCAGGGAAGCGGTGAGCCGGATGGTCGCCATGGCCAAGGGGTTGGGCGCCAACGCCGTGGTCAACGTCCGCTTCTCGACCTCGTCGGTGGCCGCGGGCGCCGCCGAACTCTACGCCTACGGCACGGCCGTTCGCCTGGAGTAGCCGATGTTCGATCTGATCGTCTTCCTGAGCCTGATCCTTCTGGGCTACGTCTTCGGCCGGGCCAACGAGGCCAGTCACTACAAGTCGATCCGCAACCGCGAGCGGGCCTCGCGGCGGATGGAGATCAACTGCAACAAGGCGATCGATCCCGCCTGGAACGTCGTCGCGGCCTCCCTGGTCACCGGGAGCACGGCGGTCTCCGTGGACTACTTCAAGCGGGTCGCGGCGTCTTTGAGAAACCTGTTCGGCGGCCGGGTCAGCGCCTACGAGACCCTGCTGGACCGGGCCCGCCGCGAGGCGGTGCTGCGCATGAAGGAGGAGGCGCGGAAGCTCGGGGCCACGATGGTCATCAACGTCCGGATCGAAACCTCCTCGATCAGCGGCGCGAAAGGGAACAACCAGAGCATCGCCTGCGTGGAGGTTCTCGCTTCGGGGACGGCTCTGAAGATCCGTTGAAGTACACGTACCGCGAGGCGCCGGAGGGGATCAACAACCCGCCGACCAACCATCTGGCGGAGGCCCTGGCTCTCGCGGGCGGCCTGTTCGTGCTGGTCGTGGGAGTCTTTTTCGCGCTCGGGTGGGCTGCCGACCGGCTCGTCGATCGGCTCTCCCCCGAAGCGGAGGGCCGGCTGGCCGCCATGATCAGCATCCCGGTCGATGCCAGCCGACAGACGCCCGACGAGCGGGAGGTGCAGGAACTGCTCGACCGGCTCGCGCGCCTGCTGCCGGCGGTCAAGGGTCCGCTGCGCGCGAAGATCGCCTGTTCGGCCGAGGTCAACGCGGTGGCGCTGCCCGGGGGGACGGTGCTGGTGTTCTCCGGCCTGATCTCCCGCATGCGCAGCGAGAACGAACTGGCGATGGTCCTGGGACACGAGATCGGGCACTTCGCGGCGCGGGACCATCTCAAGGGTCTGGGACGCACGCTGGTCATCATGGCGCTGACGACGTCGCTGTTCGGGAACCAGCAGGGGCTGCCCGCCTCTTTGCAGAACCTCGTCGGGATCACCTCGTTCCGGTTCAGCCGGGCGCAGGAGGAGGCCGCCGACCGCGTCGGCGCGCGTCTGGTGAACGAACTGTACGGACATGCCGGCGGGGTCGTCGATTTCTTCAGGACGATGGATGCGGAAGCCCACCAGAGCGAGGCGAGCGCCTGGTTTTCGACTCACCCCGCCTCCGAGAAGCGGGTCGAACTGCTGGAGAAAATGGTCGCGGGGGAAGGGTGGAAACTTCAGGCCGTGAAGCCCTACAGCGACCGGGAGTGCGCGGAGCGCTGTCGTTGACAGCGCCCCGCATCGCCCGGGGTGATCAGGCCGGCTTCGGCGCTTCGATCACCGGCTGTTGGCAGCCCGTCTGGTCGCCCTTCTGCTTGCACTGATACTCGTTGATCGCGGCGTGCAGCGCATCGGCCGCGAGGTTGGAGCAGTGCATCTTCACCGGGGGCAGGCCGCCGAGCTCCTCCGCCACTTGCTCGCGCGTGATCGCCAGCGCTTCCTCGATCGTCTTGCCCTTGACCATTTCGGTGCACATCGAACTGGTCGCAATCGCGGCGCCGCACCCGAAGGTCTTGAACTTGGCGTCCACGATCTTGTTGTCCTCGACCTTAATGTAGATCTTCATGATGTCGCCGCACGCGGCGTTGCCGACCGTCCCGACACCGGACGCATCGGCGATCTCGCCGACGTTCCTCGGGTTCTGGAAATGCTCCATCACTTTTTCAGTGTAAATCGCCATTGCGGTCTCCTCTATCTGAATGTTGTCAGTCTAACAGAAAGCGCCGCGGCCGGCGTGGCGGCGCCGTGCAATGCGGAAGCTACCCGGGCAGGCAGGCGCCGACGGGACAGACCTCGGCGCAGGTCCCGCAGTCGCTGCATTTTTCCGGGTCGACACTGAAGATGTCCGCCCCTTCACTGATGGCCTGCTCCAGGCACTCAGCAACGCAGGCGCCGCAGACGATGCACTCCTCGCTGATCCGATGGCTCACGGCCTCCTCCTCGATTGGGGAACGGCGGGACTGTACACAAGACCGCCGGATCCTGTCAAGAACGGGCCCGAGACCCAGATCCGCGCGTACGCGCGGATCCAGCAGCAGAGAAGGCATTTCAACCGCTGAAAAAGCACGATTTCTTGCAGGAAGCACGGGTGGCAGAGGTCAAGTTTCGCTTGAAGCATGCATTGCGATCAGATATGGGCAACGACCGGGATAAACCGGACCAGGTGACAAGGCTGACTCTCCTGATCCGCGCGTTACGCGCGGATTTGGGCTAGAGTTTCTGACATCCGGGGCAGATGTGGGTGCCGCGTCCGCCGACCCGGATGTGTTCGATGGACTCGCCGCAGGTGGTGCAGGGCTCGCCGCAGCGCTGGTAGACGAGGTGGAACTTCTGGTAGGAGCCGGGCCGGTTGTTGCTGTCCCGGTAGTCCGAGACGGAGGAGCCGTGGCAGTCGATGGCCTTGCGCAGGACCTTGCGCATCGTCGCATGCAGGCGTCGCGCGTCGGAGGCGCTGATTTCCGCAGCCGGCGTCAAGGGGTGGATGCCCGCGCGGTGGAGGGATTCGTCGACGTAGATGTTGCCGAGCCCGGCGATCACCCGCTGGTCGAGCAGCAGGGCCTTGATCGGGCGGCGGCTCTCGAAGAGCAGCTCCCTGAAATCGACCAGGTCGATGACCAGCGCGTCCGGCCCGAGTTCCTTGAGCAGGCCGGTGCCGGACTCCCACCCGAGGAGTACATCGAGCGAGCCGAATCGCCGCGAATCCTCGAAGGCGAGCGCCCAGTCCCAGTCGGAGAAATCGAGACGCAGCCGATCCCGCTTGGTGGGCGGGTCGTCGCTCGGGACGAGCAGCAGTTTCCCGGTCATGCGCAGGTGAAAGACCAGCATGAATCCGTTCGAGAGGTGGAAGAGCAGGAACTTGCCCTTGCGGCTGAGGCCGATCACGCGCCCGCCGCGCACCTTACGCAACGCGGACTCGGTCTTGCGGCCCTTGAGCCGATCACAGAATAATCTGACCCGTTCGACGCGCTGCCCGAGAACGCTCTCGCGCAGACCGACTACCATGGTCTCTACTTCAGGAAGTTCCGGCATCTCTCAACGCAACCCCGCCCCGCCTGCTTCCT
The DNA here is from genome assembly GCA_031406795.1 of Candidatus Rokuibacteriota bacterium. Classification (GTDB taxonomy): domain Bacteria; phylum JAUVQV01; class JAUVQV01; order JAUVQV01; family DATDCY01; genus DATDCY01. The sequence goes on along the minus strand of JANOHV010000107.1, from coordinate 6,501 downwards.
CTGAAACCAAACGCCAACGCACGATCAAGCAACTATTATGCCGCTCGTGCATCGATAATATAATGCGAATGGCAAAAAAGGCTATACTTTATCTGACCACCGGGGCGGTTCAGAGAAAAAAGGGGGATGACCATGCCGATGTACGAGTATAAGTGCGATCGCTGCGGTGAGAGTTTCGAGCGCTACAGCGCCGGAAAGAGTGCCGAAAGCGAAGTCCTGTCCTGCGTCAAGTGCGGCAAGGGCCCGGTAAAGAAGGTGTTTTCAACGTTCGCTTCGACCTGCTGCGGCAGCAGCGGCTCGGTTTCGTCGACGCCGGCCGGCTGCGGGGGCGGCAAGAGCCCCTTTTCCTGAGGCTAGCCTCTGACCGGCCGGTCGGCCGGATATTGCATGCTATACTTCCCGACTTGAACCACGGGGGGTGACCGCGTGCGCCAATTGCTCGAAATCGAAGACCTCCGGGTGGAGTTTGCCGCCAAGGGTCTGACATTCGCGGCGGTTTCCGACGTGAGTCTGAAGCTCGACCGCGGGCGCACCCTCGGGTTGGTCGGCGAGTCCGGATCAGGCAAGACGGTGACCTCGCTGGCCGTGATGCGGCTGATCCCCTCGCCCCCGGGGCGGATCGCCGCGGGTCGGATCTGGTTCGATCAGCGCGACCTCGTTCCCCTGACCGACAAGGAATTCTCCGGCCTGCGCGGCAAGGAGATGTCGATGGTCTTCCAGGAGCCGATGACCTCGCTCAACCCGGTTTTCACCACCGGCGATCAGGTCGCGGAAGTCTACCGGATCCACCTGAAGCTCGGGAAGAAGGAGGCCTTCGAACGCGCAGTCGGCATGCTCGAGAAGGTCGGCATTTCCGATCCGGCGCGGCGCGCCCGCGAGTACCCGCACCAGATGAGCGGCGGGATGCGCCAGCGGGTGCTGATCGCCATCGCGCTCGCCTGCCGGCCGAAGCTGCTGATCGCCGACGAACCGACGACGGCGCTCGACGTCACGGTCCAGGCGCAGATCCTGAACCTGATGGAGCAGCTGCGCGACGAAATGGGAACCGCGCTGCTGCTGATCACGCACGATCTGGGGGTCGTCGCCGAGTCGGCCGACGACGTGGCGGTGATGTACGCCGGCCGGATCGTCGAGCAGGCGGCCTGCCGCCCGCTGTTCGAGGCGCCCTGGCACCCCTACACCGCCGGGCTGCTGCATTCGCGTCCGGTGCTCGGCAAGCGCGGCGAGGGACGGCGCCTGGACGCGATCCCGGGCACGGTCCCGGACCCCAAGCATCTGCCGCCCGGGTGCTCTTTCCAGCCGCGCTGTCCGCGGCGCAAGCAGATCTGCGCAGAGCAGATGCCGGTGCTCGAGGAGAAATCCCCGGGGCGCCTGGCGCGATGCTGGGTGCCGCCGTGATGGAAGAGCAACCATTGCTCAGCGTCCGCGGGCTCGTCAAACACTTCCCCGTCCGCGGCGGCTTCTGGCAGCGCCCCGTGGGCTGGGTGCACGCGGTCGACGGCGTCGACTTCGACCTCGCGCCGGGCAAGACGCTGAGCCTCGTCGGCGAGACGGGCTGCGGCAAGTCCACGACCGGGCGGGTCGCCCTGCGGCTGATCGAACCCTCGGCGGGGGAGATCCGGTTCAACGGCACCGACCTGCTGGCCCTCGGCAAGGAGCAGTTGCGCCTCGCCCGCCGCCAGATGCAGATCATCTTCCAGGACCCCTACTCCTCGCTCAACCCGCGCATGAGCGTGCAGTCGACGGTCGGCGAGCCGCTGCTGCTGCACGGGATCGTGCCAAGACGCGGACTCGAGGGCGCGGTGATCGAACTGCTCGAACGCGTCGGGCTCAAGGCCGAGGACCGCTACCGCTACCCGCACGAGTTCTCCGGCGGGCAACGCCAGCGCGTCGGGATCGCGCGGGCCCTGGCGCTGCGGCCCAAGCTCATCGTCGCCGACGAACCGGTCTCCTCGCTCGACGTCTCGATCCAGGCCCAGGTCGTGAACCTGATGCTCGATCTGCAGCAGGAGTTCGGCCTCGCCTACCTCTTCATCTCGCACGACCTGAGTCTCGTCGAGCGCATCAGCGACAGCGTGGCGGTGATGTATCTCGGCCGGATTGCGGAGACCGCGCCGGCCGCCGAACTCTACGCCCGGCCGCGCCACCCCTACACGGAGGCGCTGCTCGCGGCCGTGCCGGTCCCGGACCCGGCGCGCCGCGGGCTCAAGCGCGTGCTGCTCGGCGGCGACGTGCCCAGCCCGATCACCCCGCCGCCGGGCTGCCCGTTCCACCCGCGCTGCCCGATCCGCGGCGACGGCTGCGACCGCATCTATCCCGCCCTCAGCGTCGCGAGTCCGGGGCACACCTACCGCTGCCACTACCGGTAAATAATCGGGGAGGTTGCATGTATCGGGAACGGGCGGGAGGGGATGAACCCCTCCCCTACAGGTGGCAACGGGATTGAGGCGACAGAAAATTCTCGCCGTATCGGGAGTTGCTGCTCTTGAAGACGTCCTGGACGGAGGGGTGGCGCGGAGGGGAGGTCTCCATCGGCGGAGCGTAGCGAGCACGGTGGAGGTCCGCAGCGACAGGACCCCGCAGTCCGCACGGGAACAGGAGGGACGATGACGAAGAACGATTCTGTTCAGGTCACTCTGCCGCCTGCCGACCAGTTCATCGTCGTCCGCGGCGCGCGCGAGCACAATCTCAAGAACATCTCGCTCGACATCCCGCGCAACCGGCTCGTCGTTGTCACCGGCGTCTCCGGCTCCGGCAAGTCCTCGCTCGCGTTCGACACCATCTACGCCGAGGGGCAGCGCCGCTACGTCGAGTCGCTCTCGGCCTACGCGCGCCAGTTCCTCGAGCTGATGGAGAAGCCCGATGTCGACGTCATCGAGGGGCTCTCACCGGCGATCTCCATTGAACAGCGCACCCTCTCGAAGAACCCGCGCTCCACGGTCGGCACCGTCACCGAGATCTACGATTACCTGCGCCTGCTTTTCGCGCGGGTCGGCCGCCCCGCCTGCTGGAAATGCGGCCGCCGGATTGCCTCGCAGGGCGCCGAGCAGATCACCGACCGCGTCGCCGCGCTGCCCGAGGGCACGCGGGTGCACGTGCTCGCGCCGCTGGTGCGCGGACGCAAGGGGGAGAGCCAGAAGGCCTTCGAGGACGCGCGGCGCAAAGGCTACCTGCGGGTCCGCGTCGACGGAGTCCCGCGGGAGCTGAGCGAGGAGATCCTCCTCGACAAGAAGAAAAAGCACACGATCGAGGTTGTCGTCGACCGCCTGATCGTCAAGGAGGGCGTGCGCTCGCGCCTCGCCGCCTCCGTCGAGGCCGCGCTCGCGCTCGGGGATGGGCTGGTCGTGATCGAGCGGCCCGGCGCGGCCGACCTGGTTTTCTCGTCGAAGATGGCCTGCCCCGACTGCGGCGTGAGCTACCCCGAGAGCTCGCCGCGGCTCTACACGTTCAACAGCCCCGTTGGCGCCTGCCCGGACTGCGGCGGGCTCGGCACGAAGATGGAGTTCGACGACGATCTGGTCGTTCCCGACCCGTCGCTGACGCTTCGCGAAGGGGCGATCATCCCGTGGGAGAAACGCACCTCGGAGTACTTTCTGCAGACGCTCGGCGCCGTCGCGAGGCACTTTGCGTTCGACCTCGAGACGCCCTTCGAGAAACTGCCGGCGAATGTGCGCCAGATCCTGCTGCACGGCTCGGGCGACGAGCAGATCGTCTTCACCCTCGAGCGCGGCGAGGAGGACCGCTTCCGCTTCAAGCGGCGGTTCGAGGGCGCAGTCCAGAACCTGGAGCGGCGCTACCGCGAGACCAAGTCGGCCGCGATGCGCGAGGAGATCGAGCGGTTCATGGCGCGGCAAAGCTGCCCGGCCTGCAAGGGTCGGCGGCTCAAGCCGGAGGCGCTTGCAGTGAGCTTCGGCGGCAGGAGCATCGCCGCCTGCACCGCGCTCTCGGTGAGCGCCGCGATCGAAGCGTTCCGCAAGGTCGATCTCACGCCGACCGAGCAGACGATCGCCGAACGGATCCTCAAGGAGATCCGCGAGCGCCTGCAGTTCCTCGCCGACGTCGGCCTCGGGTATCTGACGCTGGAGCGCGAGGCGGCCTCGCTCTCGGGCGGCGAGGGGCAGCGCATCCGCCTCGCGACGCAGATCGGCTCGCGCCTGGTCGGCGTGCTCTACGTGCTGGACGAGCCGAGCATCGGCCTGCACCAGCGCGACAACGACCGGCTCCTCGGTACCCTCAAGGGGCTGCGGGACCTGGGCAACTCGGTGCTGGTCGTCGAGCACGACCAGGCGACGATCACGGCGGCCGACTATGTGATCGATCTGGGCCCCGGCGCCGGCGAGCACGGCGGGCACCTCGTCGCGGCGGGGACGCCCGAAGAGATCGTGCGCCACCCGGACTCGCTGACCGGCAAGTACCTCTCCGGGCGGCTGGCGATACCGGTTCCGGCGCGGCGGCGCCCCGGCACCGGGTCGCTCAACCTGATCGGCGCGCGCGGTAACAACCTCAAGGGGATCGACTTCGAGGTACCGCTCGGGACGCTGACCTGCGTCACCGGGGTCTCCGGCTCGGGCAAGAGCACGCTGGTCATCGAGACGCTCTTCAAGGCGCTGGCCCACGCGCTCTACCGTGCCAAGGAGCGCCCGGCGCCGTTCGCGAAACTGATGGGGCTGGAGAGCGTCGACAAGGTGATCGACATCGACCAGAGCCCGATCGGCCGCACGCCGCGATCGAACCCGGCGACCTACACCGGGATCTTCCCGCCGATCCGCGATCTTTTCGCCGCGGTCCCCGAGGCCCGGCTGCGGGGCTACCGGCCGGGGCGCTTCTCCTTCAACGTCTCGGGCGGGCGCTGCGAGGCTTGCGAGGGCGACGGCATCATCAAGATCGAGATGCATTTCCTCCCCGACGTCTATGTCACTTGTGAGGTCTGCAAAGGGCGGCGCTACAACCGCGAGACGCTCGAGGTCGAATACCGGGGGTTGAACATAGCGCAGGTGCTCGAGATGACAGTCAGCCAGGCGCTCGAGTTCTTCCGCCGCCACAACGCGCCGATCCGCGACCGGCTCCAGACGCTCAACGACGTCGGGCTGGAGTACATCAAGCTCGGGCAGAGCGCGACCACGCTCTCGGGCGGCGAGGCCCAGCGGGTCAAGCTCTCGCGCGAACTGGGCCGGCGCAGCACCGGGCGCACGGTTTACATTCTCGACGAGCCGACGACCGGCCTGCACTTCGCCGACATCCAGAAGCTGCTCGAGGTGCTCAACCGCCTCGTGGATGCCGGCAACACGGTGGTCGTGATCGAGCACAACCTCGACATCATCAAGAGCGCCGACTACGTCGTCGATCTGGGTCCCGAGGGCGGCGACGAAGGGGGCGAAGTCGTGGCGCACGGGACGCCGGAGGTCATCGCCCGCGCCAAGGGTTCGTTCACGGGCAAGTTCCTCAAGCCGGTGCTCCGCGCCTGAGAGAGGGGGCGGGTTGTACTCCCGCCCGTGGCAATACGGGAGGGGATCAACCCCTCCCCTACAGCGTTCCCGCGCCGGCTGTTGCGTCAACGCTTCATACGGATGAAAGGGGATCAACCCTCCCATCCGTCGTTCCTCAAGCCGGCCGTAGGGGCGGGGTTGATCCCCGCCCTGGGGAAACAGGAGGTCTCGCGTGTTCAAGCGGCGCGTCAAACGCTGGATGACTCTCCTGTTGCTCGCCGCGCTTGCCTTCGGCATTGGCCGCGGCTGCGACTGCGCCGACCCGGAGCGCAATCGTGTGGACCGCCCCCCCACCGGGACTGTCGGAGCAGCGCCGGGCGCGGTTGCGCTCCGGGCAGCGCAGGACGCAAAGGCGGCGCCCCGCTCCCCGCGGGCCGAAGCCGGGGGCCGGGTCCTCCGCGTTCGGGACGGTGACAGCATCGCGGTGCAGCGCGACGGGGTCGGCATCGAAGTGCGTCTGGACGGCATCGACTGCCCGGAGCTGGCGCAGGCGTTCGGGTGGAAGGCGAAACAGTACACGTCCGACCTGGTCCTCGGGAAGGCGGTCCGCCTCGTCGAAAAGGGGCGGGACAAGTACGGCAGGGTCCTGGCGGAGGTCTTTCTGGCCGACGGGCGCTCGCTCAACCGCGAGCTGGTTGCGGCGGGCAGTGCCTGGTGGTATCGCAAGCATTCGAGCGACCGGGGGCTGGAGGCGCTGGAGCGGGAGGCGCGTGCGGCGCGACGGGGCCTCTGGGCGACGCAGGACCCGGTGCCGCCGTGGGATTTCCGGGCTGACGAGCGCAGATGAACCCGCCCGCCCGGCCCGACGGGGGCGTTTCTTGGCCCTGACGCGCTCCCCAGCCCGGCGCACCGCGACATCCCGGCGACGATCACGCGCGGATCGACCTTTACCTGTCGGCCGCGAGGTCCTACTATGAATCCGGCCCGGGTCTCGTCAATGCACACAAGGAGGCGATCGATGCACATCCGGACGTTCGGTGTGGCCGTCCTGGCCGGCATCCTGCTCTTCTCCCCG
>JANOHV010000104.1:0-32905 GCA_031406795.1 Candidatus Rokuibacteriota bacterium | reverse complement strand
CGAGCGCGGGTAATCGTTATCGTCGTGGCGCTCGGACTCCGCCGCTCGGGAAGCGGGAAAGACATCTACGCTCTGGCGCAGAAACTGGTGCGTCTCCGCTTGTTAGGCCCGATGTAACGGAGCAGCGGCCAACATTGTTTTAGTATAGATGACGCGGTCGGCTGGTGTGTCTCGCGTCACATTTCCCTTCCGATTTCCAGACTATGTTTGCTCGTGTCAAGATGGTGACGAATGGAGTAGTCTCGACGCAGTGATCAGATATGCGAGAAAGAACAGGAGGGGATCATGAATAGATCAAAGTTCCGGATCGTCCTTTGTGCCGGGATACTGACAGTGTCCTGGGCCGCGGCGAGTCCTGCACTTGCCGAAACCAAACAGAAGGTGCCGGCGCCCGCGCCGACCGATCAGACAACCACCACCGAAACCGAAGCCATCCCGCCGGTAGAACCGGGGAAAGTGAAGGAACTGGCCGAGCAGGCCGGGGTCGCCCCGGCGCAGGTGACTTCGATGCGCACGAGCGGTCTGGGGTGGGGCGAGATCAAGATCGCCATCTCGCTGGCGCAGAAGATCTCGACCGCGCAGACCACGGCGCTGCCGATAACGCCGATTCTCGACGGCCTGCTCGCCCAGCGCCAGGCGGGAATGGGCTGGGGCGAGATTGCTCAGGCGAACGGCTTCAAGCTCGGCGAAGTCGTCGGCAAGGGACAGGCGAAGAAGGACGCGACGGTTGTCCCTGTCGAACCGGTTCTGACCACCCCTGAGACCAGCACCGGCGCGAAGCCCGACCGCGGAAGCAAGCTCGACAAGCCGGAGAAAATGGAAAAACCTGCGAAGCTGGACAAGCCTGAACGACCGGAGAAACCCGAAAAACCCGAGAAATTGGACAAGCCCGAACGGCCGGAGAAAGTCGAAAAGCCGGAGAAACCCGAAAGACCGGAAAAACCGGAGAAGCCGGAAAAACCTCAACGCACCGCGAAGTAGTTCAGGCGGCGCATGACCTGTGCCCGCGGGAAGTTCTCTGGCCGTGGCCGCCGCCCGTTCCTGCGGGCGGCGGTTTGCGCCGTCCTCTGGGCTGCGCTCCTCGCGTCGGCTCCGGCGCGCGCCGGTTCCTGGCAGGCGGATCTCGCCGTTTCCTACCTGCGCGGTGAGTACGGGAGCGACGCGACCACCACCATGCTCTCCGTGCCGCTGACGCTCAAGTACCTCTTCACGCCGGGGGAGGTCTCCGTCACGATCCCGTACGTTTCCATGGACACGGCGGGCGACGTTGTGGTCATCGACGGCACGCCGCAGGCCGTCGACGGCGGGGACGGCGCGTCGGCCTCCGGACTCGGCGACATCGTTCTGAAGGGCAAGTACGCGGCCCTGACGCAGAAGGGGCGGCTGCCGTACGTCGATCTCGTCTGCCGGCTCAAACTGCCGACCGCGCCCGAGGACCTCGGCACCGGGGAAGCGGACGTCGGCTTCGGCACCGAACTCAGCTATCGCTTCGGTGGGAAGTACTTCGCCATGGCCGACTTCATGTACACCTTCATCGGCGACCCGCCGGATCTCAGCTATCGCAACCGCATCGCGTGGGACCTCGGTTTGGGCTGGCAGCCGCGGCCGGCCTGGATCCTGAGCTTGTACTACGACTCCGCCAGTTCCCTGGTCTCCCGGCCGGCGGCCACATCGTTGATGTTCTCCGTGAGCCACCGGCTCCGGACCGACATCCGCCTCTATGCGCTCCTGGATCTCGGCCTCTCCGAAACCGCGTCGGACGTCGGCGTCACCACCGGCGTGAAGTACAGCTTCTAGCGGGGCGACGAAAAGAATTCCGCTCGTTCAGCCCAGCAGGAACGCCAGGTCCTCCCTGCTGAGCGCCGCCCCGCCCCCGCCGTCCTCGGCGTCGGCCAGCACGGTCTTGTAGAGATCGAGCTTGCGCTGCTTGAGGGTCATCATCTTCTCTTCGATGGTGTGGCGCATCAGGATCCGGGTGATCGTCACGGTCCGCCGCTGGCCGATCCGGTGTGTCCGGTCCGACGCCTGGTTTTCGACGGCCGGGTTCCACCAGGGGTCGAGGTGGAAGACGTACGAAGCGCTCGTCAGGTTGAGCCCCTGCCCGCCGGCCTTGAGGCTCAGCAGAAAGACGCCCGGTCCCGCGCCGGACTGGAAGCCCTCCACGAGCTTTCTGCGTTTGGCGGTCGGCGTCGAGCCGTCGAGCCGCACGAAGTCGATCCCGGCCCGTTCGAACTCCGGCTCGAGCAGGTCGAGAAAGGACGTGAACTGGGAAAAGACCAGGGCCCGGTGCCCCTCGTCGAGCAGTTCCCGCAGCTGCGCGATCAGGAAGCCGATCTTGGGCGAAGGCTCGTGGTGCGCAGGGTCGATCAGCTGCGGCGAGACGCAGATCTGCCGCAGCCGCAGCAGCGCGGTGAGGGCGATGATCCGGGCCTGGGACGCCGTGCGCGAGCGGTAGGCGGCCTCGATGGTGGACTTGACGGACTCCACCGTCCGTCGATAGAGCATCTTCTGGTGCTCCGTGAGGTCCAGGTAGATGTCGGTCTCGACCTTGGGCGGCAGCTCCTGGAGGATCTGCTCTTTGGTCCGGCGCAGCACGAAGGGGCGGGTGCGCCGGACGATCTGTTCGACCTGACTCTCTTTGACGTCGTCGAGCAGACCCGGAACCGCGAGATCGAGGATCGAGATGAATTCACCGATATGATTCTCCACCGGGGTGCCGGTCATCGCCAGTTTGAAACGCGCCCGCAGCTGCCGGGCGGCGCCCGTGGTGTCGGCGGCCGCGTTCTTGATCGCCTGCGCCTCGTCGAAGACGATCACGTCGAAGGGGATCGGCCCCAGCCGCGCGAGATCGCGCCGGACCAGGCCATAGGTCGTGAGCACGATATCGGCGTTCCCGAAGTCGGTGGAGCGCTCGGCGCCGGCGTAGGTGGCGACCGTCAGCCCCGGGAAGAACTTGCGGATCTCACTCTCCCAGTTGAAGAGCAGGCTCGGGGGGACGACGATCAGGTGCGGCCGCCGGCCGTGTTCGCCCGGCGCGCGCACCAGGCCCTCCGTGATGCCGCCGAGCAGGATGATCGCCTGTAGCGTCTTGCCGAGGCCCATGTCGTCGGCGAGGCAGGCGCCGAAGCCGTGCTCGTACAGGAAGGCCAGCCAGTGCCAGCCTTCACGCTGATACGGGCGCAGGGTCGCCCGCAGTCCCGCGGGGAGCGTTCGCGCCTCGAGCCGCTCGAAATGCAGCAGGCGATCGACGACCGCTTCGTCCTCCGCGGGCAGGCGCACCACGACGCCGTGCCGCCGCAGGTGGATCCAGTCGAGAATGCGCAACCGCGGGACCTCCACGATCTCCCGGCTGCCGCTCTTGCGGGCGGCGTTCTTGCCGCGCACGCCGCCGAGCAGGGCGAGCACTTCGCGCGATGCGGCGTCGACGACCCGCAGCTGGCCGTCGATCTCCACCGTTCCGCCGCCCTTGAGGATCCGCTTCAGGTCGCGTGCGCCGAGCAACCGGCCGTCGCAGCGGATTTCGGGCCGGATTTCGAACCAGTCGATCCCCTCCTTGCGCTGCGCGTCGAAGCTGAACTCCCAGGCCGCTGCGCGCACGGGCAGGCCGCCCTGCTGCAGTTCGATCCCCGCGGCGTCGAGCGCCTCGAGCAGCTGCGGGAGCTGCGCCTGAAGCTTCTCGGCCGGCACGCGCAGCAAGTCCACGTCCGGCATCTCCCGGAAGATCTCCCAGCCGAAGACGTCGAAGGGAATCCGGAAGAGGTCGAGTTCCCGCCGCAGCTCGACGGGCGCCGTGACCCAGTGCTCGCCGGCGAGGATCAGGGCGCGGGAACTCAACCGGGACGCGACGAGGTTGGCCTGCAGCAGCTCCCGCACTTCGTGGCGCAGGTGGTGCCGGTCGATCGCCTCGTGGCGCGCCGCCCGTGATATGGCCCCCTGCGCCTCCTTGTTCGTCGGCGCGGCGAGCATCTCGATCAGGGCCGCGCAGAGCACCGACCGGCGCTTGTTCGCGCGCAGCGGCTGCGAGACGCGGAGCCGCGAGAACTGGAGGAACCCGGAGATCAGCGGGTGGGGCAGCACCGCGCTGTCAGCGAGAATGACCTCGGCGTGCAGCTGGCGTTCGTCCTGGTCGCGGCCGGGGAGGATGCTCAACCGGTAGCGCGGTTGCACCGCCTGCGCGGCGACGGGCAGCCCGCCGATCTTGAGCAGCAGGGTTGGCGGCGCCGCGCCCTCGGCGGCCGGGTAGTAGACCGGAATGCGGCTGAGAAGCTCGGCCAGCGCCGCTCGGGAGAGTTCCTCCTCCTCTTCATCGTTCTCCGGCGCTTCGTTCTCGAAGACGAACTCCTCTTCGTCGTCGGGGAGCGGGAGCAGCGAGGTGACTTCGTTCCAGATGCGCCAGCCTTGCCGGTCGATCACCGCAGAAATCACTCCCGCGTCGACGTCGAGCGCGATGCCGTCGCCGATCTGCGCGCCCCGCAATTCCTTTCCGTCGAGGAGAAAGATCTTCGCGGCGTTGACGCCGTCAGGCCGGAGATCCAGCTCGGTGCGCGCAGCATCGGCCGGCGCGGGGAGATACCGCAACGGCTGCTCACCCGCCGGGGTCTGCAGCAGCAGCGGGTGTCTGCCGCCGTGGTTGGCGAGATACTGCGCGAGGAACCAGGTCTTGCCATAGCGGTCGAGTCGCTGGTAGGGCGAGAGCAACGGGCGCAGCACCGGCGGCGTGTCCGCAAAGTCGCGGTACCCCTGCGCCGGCTCGCCGTCGCGCAGCAGCACGACGTCGGCGATCGGCCGCCCCGGCACGATCGCGACCGCGAATCCTTCGACGGCCGCGGCCCGCCGGATCGTCGCTCCGACGCTCGCTCTCGGCGCAACGATCCCGCGCGCCGCCTCGGGCGGGGGTTCGTCCGGGGCACCGGACTCGATCTGCCGCAGCAGATGCTCCCGTCTGCCGGAATCCCAGCCCTCCACCACGAACGAGCCGTGATTGAGCAGGTTCTTGATCGTCATCGCGGCGCAAACCACGTGTTTGCAGTGCGCGTCGGGTTTCCAGGCCGGGCAGGTGCACGTGAAATCGAGGTGGCTCCCGCCGACCTCGACATCGACGAGGTAGCGGGTCTGGCCGCTCACCGCGGCGGTCAGGACCGTGCGGTCGGCGTTCCAGCTGAATCCGGCAACGCTTCCCCGCCGGAAATAGTCGATGCCCCGCAGCAGCGTGGGTTTCGGCGCCAGACTGAAGACCTGGCCCGGCGGGTACGCCCGCAGCAATTCGAGCAGGGTGTTCAAGTTCTCGCTAAGGTGCGGCCGATTCGCCCTGGGCGCGGTGGAAGGCGACCACCTCGTCGTAGGCGAGCCCCGTGCCGCCGAAGATGTCGAGGGCGCTGCCGACGGTGAAATCGAGACGCCCGCGGCCGAGGTCGCGGATGAGTTCCAGATCCCGGCGATCGCGGATGCCCCCGGCGTAGGTGACGGGGATGCCGCTCCAGTCGCCGAGCAGCCCGACGAGGTCGGCTTCGACCCCTTCGCAGCGGCCCTCGACGTCGGCGGCGTGGATCAGGAATTCGGCGCAGGAGCCGGCGAGCCGATCGAGGCCGGCCGGGTTCACCTCGACGGCGGTGAATTTCTGCCAGCGATCGGTGACGACCCAGTAGCGCCCGTCGCGTTTGCGACAGCTCAGGTCGAGGACGAGTCGCTCGCGACCGACGCGGGCGACGAGGCGGGCGAGGCGCTCCTCGTCGATGCGCCCGTCGCGGAAGACGTGCGAGGTGACGATGACCGCGGCCGCCCCGCGCTCGAGCCAGGCGGGGGCATTCTCTTCGTTGATGCCGCCGCCGATGTGCATTCCCTCCGGGTAGGCCCGCAGGGCGTCTGCCGCGGCGGCCTCATTGCCGGGGCCGAGCATGATGACGTGCCCGCCGGGGAGATCGTCGCGGCGATACCGCGCGGCGTACCAGGAGGCGGGTCGGCTCGAGGTGAAATTGGTGGCGATGCGGTCCGGGTCGTCGTCGGAGAAGGTCGAGCCGACGATCTGCTTCACCCGGCCCAGGTGCAGGTCGATACAGGGGCGAAAGCGCATCCGGCCATTATAGTGCAAAATGGATCCCGTCGGGACTGAATCGGGAGGAGGGTGGTTATGGCGCTGGTGACACTGACCCCGCCGGTGATCGCGCCCGAGGCGCGTGCGCGGCTGTACGCCCGCGCGACGCAGCTCGCCGTTGTCACCATCGGCTACAACCTTCTCGAGGGACTGGTTTCGGTGTACTTTGGTCTCGCGGACGAGACGGTCGCCCTTTTCGGCTTCGGGCTGGACTCCTTCGTCGAGGTGATCTCCGGCGTCGGCATCTGGCACATGATGCGGCGGCTGCGCGCGAGCGCGGACGGGGAGGGCGCGGACGGATTCGAGAAGACGGCGCTGCGCGTGACCGGCGCGGCGTTCTACCTGCTGGCCGGCGGGCTGGTGCTTACGGCGGCCTGGAACATCCTGGCCGGCAGCGCGCCCGAGACCACCTTCTGGGGGGTCGTGGTCGCCGGGGTCTCGATAATCACGATGTGGCTGCTGATCCGGCTGAAGATGTCCGTCGGCCGCGCGCTCGGCTCGGCGGCGATCGTTGCCGATGCGGCCTGCACGCGCGCCTGCCTCGCCCTCTCCTTCGTGCTGCTCGCTTCGAGTCTTGGGTACGAGGCGACCGGCCTCCGGCACATCGACACGCTCGGCGCGGTGGTGATCGCCGCGCTGGCGTGGCGCGAGGGGCGCGAGGCTTTCACCAAGGCCCGCACCGGCTCCTGCACCTGCGGCGGGGCGGATTGCTGAAAAAGGCCCATCTGCAGTGATGGGAGGGGGTGAACCCCTCCCCTACGCTACCGTGGTATTTTGGTAGGTGGGGCGCGGGTGAACCCCTCCCCTGCGCTCGCATGGATATTTCGTAGGGGGAGGGAGGGGGCGAACCCCTCCCCTACACTACCGTGGTATTTTGGTAGGTGGGGCGCGGGTGAACCCCTCCCCTGCGCTCGCATGGATATTTCGTAGGGGCGGGGTTGATCCCCGCCCGGCATCCGCCTGTCGCAAGCCTTGGAGCGTCCGTACCGCGACCACCTGGACCATTTTGAGCAGCCTGCCGGTTTCGGGCAGTTCAACAAACTGTTAGAGTGGCGGGCATGGTGCACAGGAAGCGCAGGCGCCGCATTGCCCAGAAGGCCGGGCTGCCCCCCGGCACGCTGGTCGCCACCTCCGAACCCACGCACCCCGCCTTCGCCGCGCACCCCGAGGTCCTGATCACCCGCATTCTCTACGATGCCGCGGGGTACGATGAGCGCGAAGTTGCCGCGATCGAGGAGGCCTTCCCGACGCCGGGGGACGAGCGCACGCTCTGGATCGACATCGACGGGGTGCACGACGTCGGCATCCTCGAGCGGGTCGGCAGCCGGTTCGGCCTGCACCCGCTGCTGCTCGAGGACATCGCGCACACCGAGCAGCGGCCGAAGCTCGAAAGTTACGGCGACCACCTCTTCATGGACCTCAACGTCCTGCATCTGCACGATGACAGCGACGAAATCCACGCCGAGCAGATCAGCCTCGTGCTCGGCGGGAACTGGCTGCTCTCCTTCAACGAGGGGCCGCAACCCTGGGCGCGCACGCTGCGCGATCGCCTGAAGGCCGACAAGGCCCACTGCCGCAAGCACGGGCCGGACTACCTGGCCTATTCGATCCTCGATGCGGTCGTCGACGACTACTACAAGGTGCTCGAGCGCATCGGCGACCGCCTCGAGGAGCTCGAGGAGGAACTCATGGCTTCCCCGGCGCCGAAAACGCTGCACGCGGTCTATGCCCTCAAGCGCGAAGTGATCAACCTGCGCAAGTCGGTCTGGCCGCTGCGCGAGCTGATCGGCGGCCTGCAGCGCGAGCGCGACCTGGTGCGCGAGTCGACGGGCGTCTACCTGCGCGATCTCTACGATCACGCCGTGCAGGTTCTCGACACCGTGGAGACCTACCGCGACCTCCTCGCCGGCATGCTCGACATCTACCTCTCGAGCGTCAGCAACCGGATGAACGAGGTGATGAAGGTGCTCACGGTGATCGCGACGATCTTCATCCCGCTGACGTTCATCGCCGGCGTCTACGGCATGAATTTCGAGCACATGCCGGAACTCTCATGGCGCTACGGCTACGGCCTCATCTGGGCCGTCATGATCGGGATCGCGCTGGCGATGCTGGCCTACTTCCGCCGCAAGAAATGGTTTTGAGGTCGGCCGGGTCGTTCTAGGAACGCGGAGGCCGATTTCGGGAGCGTTGCCCTCGCCTCGCTGGGCAACGGTAGCGGGGAGGGTGTTCAAAAGGGTTCAGGTGCAAGGCGCACCCCGATCCGACGACTGAGGCAGGCTGGTGCCTGCCGCAGGGAGTCGGGAGGAGTGCAACACCGCAAATAATCCGAGTGTCGCCAGCGCGGCTTTCCGATTACGACCAGTCTTCAACCTTGAGGCCGGGAACCCTCGTGAAATGGCGGATGTCGTTGGTGACCAGAACGGCTCTCATACTGCGGGCGTGGGCAGCGATCAGCATGTCCATCGCCCCGATCGGCGAACCACGCTTTTCGAGAACCGTGCGAATCGATCCGTAGTGGTCGGCCGCCGCCGCATCCCACCCCATGACAGAGAGCCGAGCTGCGAAGTCGTCTATCTCCGTACGGATCGCCTCTCCCTTCGGATGGCGGGCCGCCCCGTAGTACAGCTCCGCCAATGTCACGGCAGAAATGCACAAGGCGCCGGGGGAGACCCCCTCGAACCTGGCCTTTGCCGACGGCGGGCGTTTTTTGAGGACGTAACTGCAGATACAGGTGTCGAGCATGTACAGCATCAAAACAACTCCCGCTCTTCGGGCGGAGAATCATTACGAGACTTGAGAAAGTCTCCGGGCACCGGGGACGGGCGGGAAAAAAAGTCTGCCCATCCCGCCGGCCGTGGCCGCAGGACAATAGCGTCTCCCCGTTTCTCGATGAGCACCTCTTTGCATGAAAATCGAAACTTCATTGGGAGCCGAACAGCCTGGCTCCTTCCACTCATGAAGACCTTCGCTGTCTGAGCCATGACACCCTCCGTGATATCTATCGGCAATATATATCGGAGTTGTTCGAACGGCAAGAAAATCCGCAACTGGCGGCAGCAGAAAGAGGGCGAGTACGCTAACGACACCTCGATTGTAGGGCTTTAAATGTCCGTAGTCCCCAACGAGGCCGAGAGCACTAAACTCGAATCCCAATTGAGGCTTACGGGATTACATCAGGCGCGGGGCAATCGGATTATTGCCGCAGATGAGCCCTTTTCAACGCCCGTCACCGTCGGCGAAGACTCCGTAGAGGTTGCGGGCGGGTGCGGTGCCGCGTTTCTCCAGCGAGACCGCGCAGCGCTCGGGCGGCGGATGGTCCTTGCGGTTGACGGAGACGAGCAGCCGCACCGCATCCCGGCTGATCCGTCCGGATTCGGCCAGCGCGGTGAGCTCCTCGAGCGCCGAGCGGTTGTCGAACGCGGCGCTGCGGTAGGGGCGGGGCGAGACGAGGGCGTCGTAGATGTCGCAGACCGCGACGATCTCGACGAGCTGGTCGGCGAGCGAGATACCGTGCGGGTAGCCGGAGCCGTCGCGGCGTTCGTGATGGTCGCGGGCGACCCGTGAGGTGAAATGCTCCGGTTCCCCGATGTAGTGGCAGAGCAGGACGTGGCCGGCCAGCGTGTGCTGCTCGAGCTGCCGGCGCTCGCCGCGGGTCAGCGCCGTGCGCTTGAGCAGAATCGCCAGCGGGACGCAGAGCTTGCCGAAGTCGTGGAGCGGCCCGGCCACCGCCTCGGCCGCGGCCGCCGGGGCGCTGTATCCGAGCCGCCGCACCAGCAGGCAGGAGAGAGCGAAGACCATCAGGATGTGCCGGTAGGTGTAGGTGTCGTTCGCCTGGAACCAGTCCAGACCCCGCAGGCAGGGATCCGGGAGCCGGGCCTGTCCCATCAGCAGCTCGAGGTCGCGGTACTCGTCCGCGCTGCCGAACACGGTGGCGTATGGCCCGACGCGCGCGGCCAGCGCCAGGTCCTCGCGGACCGTGCCATGGGCGAGGAGCACCCGCTGTTCCCAGCGGTGGACCCGGCCGGCGCTCGCGATGGAGGCGAGCACCGAGGCGTTCAACGGCGTGCCCGCGGGGAGGATCTCCTGCCCCTCGAGCGATCGGACGGCAAAATCGAGTCGTGACGGCATGACGCTCCCGTGCCTGATACCCGTCTGAGGTTCGCGAAGTCTCCGCTCTCCTCCCCCTTCTACCGAGCGCGGGGCGGAAAGTCAACGTTGTGCGGGCTGGTCACGTAACCCTTCAGTGAATTGCGGTAACTTTTCCCGTTCATGGTGAGCCGTGTGCTTGACGAGCGGTACTGATCGGGCCACCGTTCATTGAAGGGTTATCGCGCCAGAGTTCCCCCGGAGGACGGCGGCTGTGGTAGAATGCGCGAAGTTTTTGCCGCAATCGCAGGGGAATAACGACATGACACGCAGTCTGACCGTCCTCGTTCTTGCCGCCGGGCGCGGCACGCGGATGCGCTCGGGTGTCGCGAAGGTTCTGCACCCGGTCCTCGGCCGCCCGCTGCTGGCGTGGCCGCTCGATGTGGCTCGCGCCCTGCCCGCCACCCGCCGCGCCGTGATCGTCGGCTTTCAGGCCGAGGCGGTGGCGAAAGTTCTGCCGGCCGGGTTCGAGACGGTGCTCCAGCAGCAGCTCCTGGGCACCGGGCACGCCGTGCGCCAGGCGCGCGCTCTCTTCGCGGGGGAGGGCGACACCGTCGTGCTCTCCGGCGACACGCCGCTGCTGACTGCGGCCACAGTGCGCCGGCTGTTGGCCGAACACCGCCGCCGGCGCGCGACGGTGAGCTTTCTCACCGCCCGGCTGGCGGATCCCGCCGGCTACGGGCGGGTGGTGCGCGATGAGTCCGGCGAAGTGCGGGGGATTGTCGAGCACGACGACGCGGACGCGGCGACGCGGCGCATCGCGGAGGTGAACGCCGGGGTCTACTGTTTCGAAAACCGTTTTCTCGACCGCGCCCTCGGGCGGCTGCGGGCCGCCAACCGTCAGGAGGAGTACTACCTCACGGACGTCATCGGCGCAGCGGTGCGCGCGCGGCTGGGCGTCGTCGGCGTGCCCTGCGAGGAGGCGCTGGAGATGCTCGGGGTCAACGACCGCGTGCAGCTGGCGCGCGTCCATGCGGTGCTGCGCCTTCGCGTGCTCGAGCGGCTGATGCGCGCCGGGGTCACCGTGCTCGACCCGGCTTCGACCTGCATTGAACCGGGCGTGCGCATCGGCGCCGACAGCGTGATCCTCCCGGGAACGACCCTGCAGGGGAGCACTGTGATCGGCGCCCGGTGCCGCATCGGCCCGTACACCCGGGTCAGGGACAGCCGGGTCGGTCCGGACAGCGTCCTCGCGGATTGCTGCGTCGTCGAGGAAGCCGCGATCGGGCCGCGCTGTCGCGTGGGGCCGTTCGCTCGTCTGCGTCCCGGCACCCGACTCGCCGCCGGGGTGCACGTCGGCAATTTCGTCGAAACCAAGAAGGCGTCGCTGGGTGCGGGCGCCAAGGCCGGCCACCTGAGCTACCTCGGCGACGCCCGGATCGGCCGGCGGGTGAATGTCGGGGCCGGCACCATCACCTGTAACTACGACGGGTACACCAAGCACCTGACGGTCATCGGCGACGATGTGTTCATCGGCAGCGACACGCAGTTGGTGGCGCCGGTGCGGATCGGCAGGGGCGCGTTGATCGCGGCCGGGACCACCGTGACGAAGGATGTCCGCGCCGGCGCTCTCGCTCTCTCGCGCGCGCCGCAGAAGACGGTGGACGGCTGGGCCGATCGCCGCCGCAGTCTCCTCGGAAAGAAGTGAGTGTGCTTGGAATGGCGATCGTTCCGGCAATCGGATTCCGGGCGGGAATGAATCCCGCCCCTGCGGGGAAACGGGGTAACACGGGACGTAGGGGAGGGGTTCACCCCCTCCCGCTGCGGGCACGAATGAAGGAGCGGATCTCATGTGCGGCATCGTAGGCTACGTCGGCAAGCGCCCCGCGCTCCCCATCCTGATCGACGGGTTGCGGCGCCTCGAGTACCGCGGCTACGACTCGGCGGGCGTCGCCATCCTCGACGACGGCGCGCTGGCCGTGTGCCGCAGCGTGGGCAAGATCGCCGCGCTCGAGGCGGCGATCGGGCCGGCCGGCGTCCCCGGCACCCTCGGGATCGGCCACACGCGCTGGGCGACCCACGGCCGCCCGAGCGAGGAGAACGCGCACCCGCACCGCTCCGGGCCGTTCGTCGTCGTGCACAACGGGATCATCGAGAACTACCTCGCGCTGAAGAAGCGCCTCCAGGGGCGCGGCTACGCTTTCAACTCCGAGACCGACACCGAGGTCGTCGCGGTGCTGCTGCACAGCTTCTACCGCGGCGGGGACGTCCGCCGCGCGCTCGCGAAGACCCTGGTCGAGATCGAGGGCTCCTACGCGCTGGGCGTGATCTGCGTCGAACGGCCCGGGTGCCTCTTCGCCGCGCGCGAGGGCAGCCCGCTGGTGATCGGGCGCGGGGTCGGCGAACAGTTCCTCGCCTCGGATGTCCCTGCGCTCATCGCGCACACCCGCGAGGTGGTCTACCTCGAAAACGGCGAGATCGCGGTGCTGAGCCCCGACGACGTGGAGCTGACGGACGCCGCGGGAAAAGCCCGGCGCCAGAAGATCTGCCACGTCTCCTGGGACCCGGTCTCGGCCGAGCGCGGCGGCTACAAGCACTTCATGCTCAAGGAGATCCACGAGCAGCCCATCGCCTGTCTCGACACCTTCCGCACCCGGGTCAGCCGCGAGAAAGGGCGCGTCATCCTCGATGACGACTGCGGCCTGACCCCGAAGATCGTGGCCGGGATCCGCCGCGTGCGTTTCCTCGCGTGCGGCACCTCCTGGCACGCCGCGCTGGTCGGGGAGCACTACATCGAGCGGCTCGCGGGGCTGCCGGCCGAGGTCGACCTGGCGTCCGAGTTCCGCTACCGCGAGGCGCCCGCCGAGGAGGGGGTGCTGACCGTGGCGATCTCGCAGTCCGGGGAGACCGCCGACACCCGGGCCGCGTTCGCCGAGGCCCGCTCGAAGGGGGGCTTTCGCCTCGCCGTCTGCAACGTGCTCGGTTCGAGCATCACGCGGGAGGACGCCGACGGCGTGCTCTACACCCATGCCGGCCCGGAGATCAGCGTCGCCTCGACGAAGGCCTTCACGTCGCAGCTCACGGCGCTCTACCTGCTCGCGCTCTTTCTCGGCCAGCAGCGCGGCCATCTCAAGCGCGCGGAGCTCGGACGTCATCTGGCCGACCTGGTGCGCCTGCCGGCGCTGATCGGCAAGGCCCTCGCGCTGAACGCGCCGATGGCCGAACTCGGCCAGCGGTTCGCGAAAAGCCGCGGCTGTCTCTTCCTCGGCCGGGACGTGAACTTTCCGGTCGCGCTCGAGGGGGCCCTCAAGCTCAAGGAGATCTCCTACATCCACGCCGAGGGCTACGCCGGCGGCGAAATGAAGCACGGCCCGATCGCGTTGATCGACCGCGAGCTGCCGGTGATCATCCTCGCGCCGCGCGACGGGCTCTTCGGCAAGATCTTCGCCAATCTCAAGGAGGTCCGGGCCCGGCACGGCATTGCGATCGCGTTCACCGACCGCGCCGGCCGTGATCTGGGGGCCGAAGCCGACCACCTGTTCGTCGTGCCGCGCACGAACCCGTTCCTGACGCCGATCCTGCTGACGGTGCCGTTGCAGCTCTTCGCCTACCACCTCGCGGACGCGCTCGGCCACGACGTCGACCAGCCCCGCAATCTCGCGAAATCTGTTACCGTTGAGTGATGAAGATTACGATCGACCAGGTGCGGTACGTCGCCGAGCTGGCGCGCCTCGATCTTGCGCCCGGCGAAGAGGGATCGCTCACCGGCCAGCTCAACGCCATCCTCGAGTACATGGACCAGCTGGGCGAAGTCGACACGACGGGAATCGAGCCGACCAGCCATGTGCTGCCGCTGACCAACGTCATGCGCGAGGATGTCGTGCACGAATGCCTGACGAACGACGAGGCGCTCGCGAACGCGCCGTCCGCTGAACAGGGCCACTTCGCGGTCCCGAAGATAATCGAATGATCGATTCGGACAAGGCAGGCGTGGATCAACCCCGCCCCTACGGGGTAGGGATGACGGACGAAGATCAACCCCGGCCCAATGGGGTAGGGATGACGGACGAGGATCAACCCTGTGCCGACGGGGATCGGATGACGGGTTACGGCGTGTGTAGGGGAGGGGTTCACCCCCTCCCGGTACGGACTATGGAACGATGGTGACGGACCTCGCGGACCTGACGCTGCGGCAGTTTGCCGACGGGCGCCGCCGGGGCGATTTCACCTCCGAGGAGGTCACCCGCGCGGTGCTCGAGCGCATCGCCCGCGTGGAGCCGACGGTGCATGCCTACCTGCGCGTCGACGCCGACGCCGCACTCGAGGCGGCCCGCCGCGCCGATCGCGTGGCGCCGCCGCCCGCCGGTGCGTCCGCGCTCTGGGGCGCGCCGATCGCGCTGAAGGACAACCTCTGCACGCGCGGCGTGACGACCACCTGCGCCTCGCGGATCCTGGAGAACTTCGTGCCCCCCTACGACGCAACGGTCGTCGAGCGCCTGCGCGCGAGCGGCGCGGTGTTTCTCGGAAAGACGAACCTCGACGAGTTCGCGATGGGCTCCTCGACCGAGAACTCCGCATTCGGCGCCACCCGCAACCCGTGGGACCCGGCGACGATCCCCGGCGGCTCCTCGGGGGGCTCGGCCGCCGCCGTGGCCGCCGGCGCGTGTCTCGCGGCGCTCGGCTCGGACACCGGCGGTTCGATCCGCCAGCCCGCCGCCTGCTGCGGCATCGTCGGCCTCAAGCCGACGTACGGGCGGGTTTCGCGCTACGGGCTCATGGCCTTCGCCTCCTCGCTCGACCAGATCGGCCCCATGGCCCGCACCGTCGAGGACTGCGCGCTGCTGCTCGAGGCGATCGCGGGCCACGACCCCCGCGACTCGACTTCGATTCCCGGTCCGGTCCCGCCCTACGCCGCGCTGCTCGGCGACGGGCGTCTCGACGGACTGACCGTCGGCATCGTGCGCGAGTTTTTCGCCGCCGGTCTCGACGCCGAGGTCGAGCGCTCGGTCCGCGCGGCGGTGCGCACACTCGAGGAACGCGGCGCGCGGGTCCGGGAAGTCTCGCTGCCGCACGGGAAGTACTCGGTGGCGGTCTACTACATCCTGGCGACGGCCGAGGCCTCCTCGAACCTGGCGCGTTACGACGGCGTCAAGTACGGCTATCGCGCCGAGGGTGCCCGCGACCTGATCGACCAGTACCGGCGCACGCGCAGCGCGGGCTTCGGCCCCGAGGTGCGCCGCCGGATCATGCTCGGCACCTACGCGCTCTCTTCGGGGTATTACGATGCGTACTACCGCAAGGCGCAGCAGGTGCGCACGCTGATCCTGAACGACTTCACCGCGGCCTTCCGCGAGGTCGACGTGCTCGCCGGGCCGACGGCGCCGACCGCCGCGTTCCGCATCGGCGAGAAGAGCGACGACCCGCTGCAGATGTACCTCTCGGACATCTTCACGATTTCGGTCAACCTCGCGGGCGTGCCGGGCCTCTCGCTGCCGTGCGGCTTCACGTCCGCGGGGCTGCCGATCGGGCTGCAGCTGATCGGCCCCGCCTTCGGCGAGGAGACGCTGCTGCGCACCGGCCACGCCTTCCAACTCGCAACGGATTGGCATACCAAGCGTCCCCCTCTTGTGAAAGCGACAGCAGGAGAAGTTCCATGATCCGGCACCCGACCGTGAGGATGGTGGGGATGGAGCTGTCCCGGGCGGTCGCCAGCTTCGCACTCGACCTGGGCTTGTCCGCACCTGCGCTCGAAGCGCGCAACTCGCCCTGCGGGCTCAGACAGCACGCTTCGCCCCTTGCGGGGACGCTCCGGTGCGGCCGCCCAGGTTCCCTCGCGCTCCGCCATGCGCCCGTCCGGAACAACTCCATCCCCACCAATGCTGGTGACGGGACCGCGGAGGAAATGGGGCTTGTGTTGGCGTTCGCTGATTGCGCCTTGGAGGGCGGAGGGGTGGCGCGAAGGGGAGGTCTCCAGGGGCTGAGCGGGGCGAAGCCCATGGAGGTCCGCAGCGACAGGACCCCGCAGCCTGGACGGGACCGTCTGAATGACTGACCGTTACGAAGTCGTCATCGGCCTGGAGGTCCACGCGCAGCTCGCGACGAAGACCAAGGTCTTCTGCGGCTGCCCGACCGACTTCGGCGCCGCGGCCAACACGCACGTCTGCCCCGTCTGCCTCGGCCTGCCCGGCGTGCTGCCGGTGCTCAACCGCGCGGCCGTCGAGTGCATCGTGCGCACCGGGATCGCGCTCGGGTGCGCCATCGCGCCGGTCAGCCGCTTCGCGCGCAAGAACTATTTCTACCCCGACCTGCCCAAGGGCTACCAGATCTCCCAGTACGAGCTGCCCGTCTGCTCGGGCGGCGGGGTCGCGATCGGGGCCGGCGCGGCCGCGCGCACGATCGCGCTGACGCGCATCCATCTCGAGGAGGACGCGGGCAAGCTCATCCACGGCGAGAACCTCGGCGACCCGCGGCAGAGTTTCGTCGATCTGAACCGGGCCGGCGTCCCGTTGATGGAGATCGTCAGCGAGCCCGTGCTGCGCTCGCCCGCGGAGGCGCGCGACTACCTCGTGGCGCTGCGCGACATCGTCGTGCACCTCGGCGTCTGCGACGGGAACATGGAGCAGGGCAGCTACCGCTGCGACGCGAACATCTCGCTGCGCCCCCGCGGGCGCGAAACGCTCGGGACGAAGGTCGAACTCAAGAACATGAACTCCTTCCGCTACGTCCAGCAGGCTCTGGACTACGAGATCGCGCGCCAGGAGGCGCTCCTCGACGAGGGCGGCCGCGTCGTGCAGGAGACCCGGCTGTTCGACCCGAAGGCGGGGACGACGCACTCGATGCGGCGCAAGGAGGAGGCGCACGACTACCGGTATTTCCCCGACCCGGACCTGGTGCCGCTGGCGATCGACGCGGCTTTTCTCGCCCGCGTCGCCGCTGCGATGCCCGAGCTGCCCGAGGCCAGGCGCCGCCGCTACGTCGAGTCGCTCGGCCTGCCGGAGTACGACGCCGGGGTCCTGACGGCGGACCCGGCGCTCGCCTGCTGGTTCGAGGCCGCGGTGGCGGCGTTCCCCAAGCCCAAGACGGTCAGCAACTGGGTCATGGGCGAGCTGCTGCGCCTGCTGCGGGACGCCGGCCGCGACGCGCGCGACTGCCCGGTGCCGCCGACGGAACTCGCCGCGCTGCTGGCGGCGGTCGAAGCGGGAACGCTCACGCGCGCGCAGGCCAAGGGCGCCCTCGAGACGATGTTCCGCGAGGGGAAGACGGCGGCCGCGGCGATCGAGGCGCAGGGGCCGGCCGCACCCGGCGGCGGCGGCGAGCTGGCCGCGCTCGCCGACCGCGTGGTCGCCGAGAACCCCGACAAGGTCGCGGGCTACCGCGGCGGCAAAGTCAAACTCTTCGAGTTCTTCGTCGGCCAGATGATGCGCGCCAGCGGCGGGAGGTCCAACCCGGACGAGATCCGCCGCCTGCTCCAGGAGAGACTTGACCGCTGAAGAAGCAGTCCCGTGCAGGCTGCGGGGTCCTGTCGCTGCGGACCTCCATCGGCCTCGCTTCGCTCCGCTGCTGGAGACCTCCCCTTCGCGCCAGACCTTCGCCCAGCCTGTCCCCGAGAGGCTGGTGTCATGATCTGCCCGCGGTGCGGTTCCCGGCTGCAGGATGCGGCCTCCGAATGCTCGTCCTGCGGCATGCCGGCGACCTTTATGCGAGGCGACGACGGCGCTGCGACGGACGTCGAAGTGCTCGAGCCCGAAGTCCTCGAATCCCTGGACGATGTCGACCGGACGGGATTCCGGGGGCCCCGGGACCCACAGATGAACGTCCGTCCCATGGGGTGCACACTCGGCCCCGGCTGCGGCTGCATCGGCCTGCCGCTGCTGGCTCTCGCGGGAGTCGTCATCTCCTCGCTGGTCGCGCTGCTCTGGGTCCTGAGCCTCGGCCGGTTGCCCATCTCGCTCGTGCAGCTCGCGGCACGGGCGCGCCGGGGATTCCGCCGTTCCTGAGGTCAGGCCCCCCGTGCGTATCATCGATTGCGCCGGCAGGGACGAACTCACGCCGGAGGAGGAGGCCGCCGTCGGCGCCGCCGCACGAGGAGCCGGCGTGATTCTCTTCCCGACCGACACCCTCTACGGCCTCGGGGCGGACCCCTTTTCCCCGGCCGGCCTCGCGGCGGTTTTTCGGCTCAAGGGACGCGATCCCGGCAAGCCGCTGCCCGTGATCATCGCCGACGCGTCTTTCGTCGGTCGCTACGCAGCCGGGGTCCCCGCAGCCTGGCGGGCGCTGATGGCGCACTTCTGGCCCGGGCCGCTGACGCTGCTCTTCCCGGCGCTCCCCGACCTGCCCCCCGGCATCCGCTCGGCCTCCGGGAAGGTGGCGCTTCGGGTCCCCGGTTCTGCGCTTTGCCGCGCGGTGGTGCGCGCCGCCGGGGGGGGGCTCACCGGGACGAGCGCCAACACCGCCGGGGCAGGAGGCACCGGCGACCCGGACGCTGCACTGCGCCACCTGGCTGGGGAGGTCGACGTTTTTGTCGACGCGGGATCCCTGCCCCCCTCCCCGGCCTCCACCCTGCTCGACATCGACGATGCGGGGGCGGTGACTCAACTGCGCGCCGGCGCGGTGGCGGCGCGCGCCTGGCGGCCCCTCCTGGGGGAAACCCCTACGGGCGGGGGCGCTCCACCGCGAGAAAAAGGGTGAGTTTTTCGATTTGCTCTGCGGTCGGCCTCAGGTTCGGAGGCATCCTCTGAACCATGTTCTCAACCGAGCCCTTCCACTCTTCGAGGCTTTTGCTCGCGGTCAGCGGGCGGTTGGAGGTGTGGCACGAGGAGCACTTGGCCACCATCAGCATCCTGCCGGAGACGTATTCGACGACGGCTTCCTGCTGCGCCTCGTCGAGCTTCGCCCCCCGGGCGACCATGTCCGCGACAATCCTCTGCCAGGCAGGCTGCATGCGATAGCCTCCGGCCGCCTCGTCGACGGTCTGGTGGCAGTTCAGGCACTGGGAGACGAATGCTTCCTTCCCCCGCTGCATCCGGTCCCGGCCGGCATCGGCGCCGGCCTGCGACGGCGCCATGGCGACAACACCCAGAGCCGCTGCCACGGTCCATCTGTACGCGCGGAAGTTCAGGATATTCATCTCGGTCTTCCCTCCTTGGGTCTTAGCGGCATTTCATCGCGGACCCCGTCCCCTTGCGCCGCAGTTACGCCTGCCGCCGTTTCCCGGCTACCGGGGCGACACCGCCCGCAGGGCTCGCTCGAGGGCAAGCCGGGCTTCCCCGTTGCCCGGCTCGATCTGGAGCCCCGCACGATAATGGTCGATCGCCAGATCGATCTTTCCCTGCGTGGAGAGGATCGTGGCGATGTTGAAATGGCCCTGGGCAAAATCGGGCTTCAGCTCGAGGATCCGCCCCAGCGTGCC
Organism: Candidatus Rokuibacteriota bacterium; assembly: GCA_031406795.1. Classification (GTDB taxonomy): domain Bacteria; phylum JAUVQV01; class JAUVQV01; order JAUVQV01; family DATDCY01; genus DATDCY01. Next base: position 13,316 of record JANOHV010000104.1, on the reverse strand, counting down.
AACGGCTTCCCCGGTTCTGCTGAGGTTCACCAGGAGGATCGCTAGGTTGTTCGCGGCCTCCTGGTAGTCGGGTTTCATCCGCAGCGCCTCCCGGTACAGGGTCTCGGCCCCCGGGAGATTCGATCGCCGGGTCTCGAGGAGCGCGAGACAGTAGAGGGGCGCCGGATCACGGGGGTCGGCCCGGCGTGCTTGCTGATACATCCCTTCGGCCTCGTCGGTCCGGCCAAGTTCCAAGAGGACGTTGCCCAGGCTGACGAATGCCGTGTTGGCCCCGAGCCTGGACATCAGCGGATCCCGGCTGATCGCCTCCCTGAAATGGCCTGCCGCCTCCTCGAATTTGCGCTCGGCGGCGAGAAGGGTGCCGAGGTTGATGTGGGCCTCGGTGTAGTCGGGCCTGATGCGCAGCGCGCTGCGGTAATGCGCGACCGCCCCGGCGGCATTCCCCCGCCCGGCGAGGAGGAGACCCACGTTGTATTCGGCCAGCCAGTTGTCGCGGGTTGCCAGCAGTGCCTGCGAGAAGAGAGTCAGGCTGTCCCGCCAGGCGGCGGCCTGGTGGTGCGCGCGGACCCCGAGGGCCGGCAGGATCAGGAGCGCCGCCAGGGCAAGCGCCCGGTCCCGCCGGCGCCAGCCGCTCAGGAGGGCGGGCGCGCCCCAGGCGACCATGATGAAGACGCCGGTGAGTGGGAGATACGTGTAGCGGTCCGCCATTCCCTGTCTGCCGACCTGCACGAGGCCGATGACGGGGATGAGGGTCGCGAGATACCAGAACCAGCCGACGGGGAGGAAAGGCAGCCGCCGTCCCGCCCGCACGACCGCAATCGAACTCGCGAGCAGAAGGAGCCCGGCGCCTGCGCCAAGCCACCACGGCAGGTCGTTGCCGGGATGCGGATAAAAAACGGCGAGGTTCCGCGGCCAGACCATCTTCCAGAGATAGTGGGCGTAGCTCGCGAGCGCGTTGAAAGCACGGATGGCGAGCGGAAAATCCGCATCCTGGACGGCTCCGCCCGACTTCTGTGCCGAAAGCGTGATTGCCGCCGATCCCGCCGAGAGCAGAAACAAGGGGGCTTTCTCCAGGAGTCGCTGGGCCAGGGTGGAGAGTCGCAGGGAGCCTCCCGTCCCGCGCCCGTCGGACAGGCGCCCGAGGGGCCAGTAGTCCAGGAGCAGGAAGACGAGCGGCAGGGTGATTACCATCGGTTTAGCCATGAGCCCCAGAGAAAAAAGAACGATCACCGGGACATATCTGCCAACCCCGGGGCGACTGGAGTAATGGTGATACGCCCACAGGGTCAGCAGCGAGAAGAAGGCGGACAGCAGGTCCTTGCGCTCCGCGACCCAGGCTACGGATTCCACGTGCAGGGGGTGCACGGCGAAAACCGCGGCCACGAAGGCGCTCGCCCACAGTCCTCCCGTCATCCGGTTGAAAACGAAAAAAAGGAGGCCGGCGTTCGCCAGGTGGAGGAGGAGGCTCGTCAGGTGGTGACCGCGCGGATTCAGTCCATATAATTCCACATCGAGCATGTGGGAGAGCCAGGTCAGGGGGTGCCAGTTGGCCGCATCGCGCGTGGTGAAGGCCCACGCGAATTCCTGCCGTTTCAATCCCTGCTGCACATGGCGGTTGTCGGTGACGTACTGGTCGTCGTCAAAGTTGATGAAATCATTCTCGAGAAGCGGGCGGAACACGGCCGCGGTCAAGATCAGCAATACCGCGAAAATGAGCCATTTGGCGGACTTCACCGGCTGATTATTTACGATCGCGCGTCGAAAGGAAAGCACTGTCGGTTCAGCCTCGCCGGTGGTGGTTGACAACCCGCCGCCCGCGGGTGTATGAAGTACAAGTTTTTGTCAGCAAGTAAACCTTACTGAACACGGAAAGGGAGGAGTAAAGAATGAAGAAAAGTATTGTCGTTGGGATGATGGTGATGTTCTCGGTCTTCGCGGTCGGCGCTGCCTTCGCGTCTCATCACATGACGCCGGACGGGAAGCTGACCATTGACAAGCCGATCGACAAGTGGCCGGCGGCGAAGATCAAGGAAGGCAAGAAGGCGAAGAATCCGGTCACATTCAACCACAAGAAGCACGGGGCCGACCTTGGCTGCACCGTTTGTCACCACACGGATAAGGAGCTCAAGGAAGGCGGCAAGCCGGCCAAGCTCTGCTTCGACTGCCACGGTCCCGAGGCCAAGGACAAGCAGGTCAACACCTACGAGATGATCCACGCCAAGACGGGCCGGTGTATCGCTTGCCACAAGACGGATGCCAAGGCTACGGCCGCCAAGGCTCCGACGAAGTGTAAGGAGTGTCACGGCGGCGCGGACGAGTAGTCCTCAGCCGCGCCTCCGACGCACCTGAAGGGTCGGCGACGACCGGACAGGGTGCGAGCGAAGAATTGAGGTCACGGCCGGCCGGCTGGTCCGGCCGGCCGTGACTGCTTTACGGCAACCGTGAATGCAAGGAGAGTCCCCCCCCGTGGTTGAGGAAAAACAGACTTCCCCCCCGCCCGCAGACGCCCCGCCGGCCGTCGTCACGAAGCCGTGGTACGACCCGCTGCTCTCGTTCTTCAGCTCGGTCCACGTCGCGGTCGTCACCCTGATCATCCTCGCGTCGATCTCGATCATCGGCACCGTGTTGCAGCAGAAAAACATCGGGGAAGTCGCCGACAACCTGCGCCTGTTCCAGGATTTCTTCGGCGACGCGGGCCGCGCGCAGCGGGCATTCGACATCTCGGAACGCATTGGCTTTTTCCATCTCTATCAGACCTGGTACTTCTATGCGCTGCTCGGCCTGCTCAGCACCAGCCTGATCGTCTGTTCTCTGCGCCGCCTGCCGCAGACCTGGCGGATCATGGCGCGCCCCAAGGTCGAACTCGAGGAGTCCGGCTTCAAGGCCAGCCCCAATCGCCGCACCCTCTCGCTGCGCCTGCCGCGGGCGGAGGCCGCCGCGGTCGCTGCCGCCGCGCTGAAAAAGGGCGGCTTCGGCAAGCGCGAGAGCGACCGCGACGACGCGTTCTACCTCTTCGGGCAAAAGGGCGCCTACAGCCGGCTCGGCATCTATGCGACGCACTTTTCCATCATCATGATCTTCGTCGGCGGCCTCCTCGGCAGCGTTTACGGCTTCAAGGCCTACATGCAGATCACGGAGGGGGAAACCTCCGACCAGATCATGATGCGCGGCGACGAGAGCCGGATGGCGACCCTGCCGTTCAAGGTGCGCTGCGACGACTTCCAGGTGGACTACTACCCGGGCGGACAGCGGCCGAAGGACTTTTTCAGCACGCTCACCGTCATCGACCAGGGCAAGGAGTTGCCCGCTGTGCGGATCGAGGTCAACACACCGCTGCAATACGACGGGATCTGGTTCTACCAGTCGAGCTTCGGCGACACCGGGCGCGGGCTCAAGGCGAGCATCCGCGCCGTGGACCTCAAGACCGGCGCCGGGCACGACCTGAGCTTCACCGGGAGCGAAACCCTCGAAGTCCCGGGGACGGGCGTGCGGCTGCAGATGCAGCGGATCTTCCCGGACTTCGCGCAGGACGAACAGGGGCGGCCGACCAGCCGCTCGAACCAGGCGAAGAACCCCGTGGCCGCGGTTCAGGTGCTGCTCCCCGACGGCACGAGCAAGCTGACCTATCTCTTCAAGCTCCGGCCCGACCTCAAGACGGTCGCGGGCCTGCCGGTCGATCTGACGCTCGTCGACTTCAGCAGCCTGCAGTACACGGGGCTCCAGGTCGTCTACGACCCCGGGGTCTGGGTGATCTGGGCCGGCTGCACGCTGATGGTCTTCGGGCTCTGGTTCGCCTTCTTCTCCTCGCACCGCCGGGTCTGGGTGCGGCTGCGGGAGGTCGGCGGCAAGACGGAGGTGCTGCTCGCGGGCAACGCCAACAAGAATCGCGAGCGCTTCACCGAGGAGTTCGAGCGTCTCGGCGACGCGATCCATGCCGTGGGTGAGGCCCGCGGCTAGCGAGCTCCTTGGCAGGGGCATGGGGTTTGTGCTAGAAATAACGAACGGCCATCTGGATTCAGGGACCCGGAGAGAATGATGAACAGTTCGGCGGTCTTCAACGTATCGCTCGTGTTGTACCTCGTGGCGACGGTGGCGTACTTCGTCTACCTGGCCTTCCGCAACGAAAAGGTCGGCCTGGCGGCGACCCTGGTGACCGTCGTCGGGTTTCTGGTGCAGACCGCGGCCATCGGTCTGCGCTGGCGCGAATCCTACGCCATGGGGTTCGGGCACATCCCGCTCTCCAACATGTACGAGTCGATGGTCTTCTGGTCCTGGTCGATCATCCTGATCTACCTGATTTTCGAACGGGTCTACCGCAATCGGGCGCTCGGCGTCGTCGCCGCGCCGCTGGGCTTCCTGGCGATTGCGTCGATCTCCATCGCGCCGAACATCTCGCAGGAGATCGAGCCGCTCGTGCCGGCGCTCCAGAGCAACTGGCTCACCGTGCACGTCATCACCAGCTTTCTCGGCTATGCCGCCTTCACGATATCCTTCGGGGTCAGCATCCTCTACCTGATTCTCTCGGCGGAGAAGCGCAAGGACGCCTTCTATGTCGTCGGCATGGCGAGCCTGGTGACGATGTTCACGCTGTTCGCCGCCACGATGCTGGACTTCCTCGTGCAGAAAGTCGCGGGCGTGGCCCAGCCGCATCTGTTCGCGGCCTCGTTCGCGAGCCACTCCTCGGGGGTGAAGATCGTCTCCTGGATCGCCGCCGTCGGGATCTTCGCGCTGTTCTGGTACGTCGGCGCGCTCTACCACGAGCGCCTGGCCGCCCTGTTCCCCGGTCTGCGGATCCTCGATGACCTGAGTTACAAGATGATCATGGTCGGTTTTCCGCTGCTGACGCTCGGCATCGTGACCGGCGCGGCCTGGGCCAATTACGCCTGGGGCACCTACTGGAGCTGGGACCCGAAGGAGACCTGGTCCCTGATCACCTGGCTGATCTACGCCGCCTTCCTGCATGCCCGCTTCACCGCGGGGTGGCGCGGCAAAAGCACTGCGGTCCTCTCGGTGATCGGCTTCGCAGCGGTGATCTTCACCTACATCGGCGTGAACTTCGTGCTCTCGGGCCTCCACAGCTACGGTTGATCGTAGACGAACCGCGGCGGTGCGCGAGGGAGCTTGCAGTGGCCTGGCGGTCTACCGGGAGATGCGTGATGGTTCGTAGCACAAAGGAGGCTTGCGACATGCAGGGTACCAAGTTGCACCACACGCTGTTCGTCCTGATTGCGCTCGTCGCAGCCGCGCTGTTTGCCGCGGTTCCCGTTCGGGCACAGTCGCCGGGCGGCGACAACTGTCTCTCCGAGAAGTGCCACCCGGGGATGGGCAAGGCCAAGTACGTCCACGGCCCGGTCGGCGCCGGCGTGTGCACCGCCTGCCACCGCACCCGCACCAGCTACACCCCCGAGAAGCACAGTTCGGCGAGCTTCACGATCGCCGCCAAGGGCAAGGACCTGTGTTTCATCTGTCACGAGTCGCTCCAGAAGAAGCTGCAGGGCAAGTTCATCCACGGGCCGGTGGCGATGGGCGACTGCATCGCCTGTCACGATCCCCACCAGTCCGACGCGAAGTTCCAGATGCGCAAGCCGACGACCTCCGCGCTCTGCTTCTCCTGCCACGAGAACAACAAGACGAACAAGGAGTTCCTCCACGGCCCGGTCGCCGCCGGCGACTGCAACGTCTGCCACAACCCGCACGCCTCGGACTACAAGTACCAGCTCGAGGCCTCCGGCAACACGCTGTGCTTTCTCTGCCATGAGGACCGCAAGGCCGAGTTCACCCGCAAGAGCGTGCACAAGCCGGTCACCGAGTCCTGCTCCGTCTGCCACGACTCCCACAGCGGCGCCTACAAGTACCTGCTCAAGAACGAGCCGACCGCGCTGTGCTTCTCCTGCCACTCGAAGGTCCAGGAGCACGTCAAGAAGGCCAAGACCCAGCACGGCGCGCTCAAGAGCGGCACCTGCACCGGCTGCCACACGCCGCACTCCTCCGACTATGTGCGCCAGCTGAAGCTCTCGACCAAGCAGATCTGCTACAGCTGCCACAAGGACATCGGTTCCCGGGTGCTGGCCTCCAAGTCGCTGCACGGCCCGGTCCAGCAGGACGACTGCTATGCCTGCCACGACACGCACGGCTCGGACTACGTGAAGATCCTCAAGAAGTTCTTCCCGCCCGAGTTCTACATGGAATACAAGACCGAGAACTACGCCATCTGCTGGGATTGTCACAACAAGGACATGGCGCTGACCGAGGTCACCTCGACGCTGACCGGTTTCCGCAACGGCAACCGCAACCTGCACTACTTCCACATCAACCAGAAGAAGGGCCGCAGCTGCAAGGCCTGCCACGAGATGCACGCCGGCGACCAGGAGAAGCACATCCGCGAGAAGGTTCCCTTCGGGACCGGCGGCTGGCAGCTGCCGGTCAAGTTCACGAAGCTGCCGACGGGCGGCAATTGCGTGGTCGGCTGCCACCGCGAGCAGACCTACGACCGCGAGACCGCGGTCAAGTACTAGGGCGGGGAGGCTGAGCATGACAAGCCGCATCAAGAACCGCACCCGGGTCCTTCCGGCCATCTTCGCGCTGGCCGCGCTAATCGCGCTGGCCGCACCGGCCCAGAGTTTCAACAAGGTCAAGAACGGCGACAAGATGCCGGCGTTCACGCTCAAGGACACCGCCGGCGCCGACGCCGGCTTCGCCCCGGGCCAGGCCCACGTGATGGTCTTCTTCAAGGAGGGCCCGAGCACCGCCAACGCGTTCAAGCGCGTCGGCAAGAGTTGGGCGGCCATGAAGGAGAAGGGCGTCGTCTACCTCGGCGTCTACTTCGGCAAGGGCAAGGCCGAGGACGCGAAGGCCCTCGCCGAAGGCGCGGGCTTTCCGATCCTGATGGGGACCGAGGAGCTCTACGGGACGCTTGGCGTCGTGGCGATGCCCGAAGTCATCTGGGTCGACAAGGCCGGCGTGCTCATTCACGAGGAGAACCAGATCGCCTTTGACCTCGAGCTGATCACCAACGAGTACGCCCTGGTGGCCCTCGGGGAGAAGAAGGCCGGGGACGCCGAGCTCGCCATCCGCCCCCAGGAGGGCCCCGCGGCGAGCACCGAGGAGAAGGAGGCCAAGAAGATGTACGGCCTCGCGATGGTGCTGATGGAGCGCGGGATGAAGGAGAAGGCGGTCGCGAAGCTTCAGGAGATCCTCAAGCTCGACCCCGGCTTCTGCGATGCGCACATCCTGCTCGGGCACACCTTTCTCGACGACGGCAAGGTCGACGAGGCGATCGGGGAGTTCACCTACGTCATCAAGTGCGACCCGACCAGCAACGACGCCAAGGTTGGCCTCGGCATGGCCCACGCGAAGAAGGGCGAAACGGACAAGGCCCTCGAATATTTCCAGTCGGCGATCAAGATGAACCCCAAACCCGAGAAAGTCTACTACGAGATGGGGAAGGCCTATGAGAAGAAGGGCGACCTCGCCAAGGCCGTCGAGAGCTACAAGCTGGCGCTCACGCGGCTCTTCGGCAAGCAGTAGGAGCGACATGAAACGATTCGGTTCCGCCGCTGTTGCCGGCGTCGTCCTGGCGGCAACCCTGATCACCGCCGGCGGCGCGTCGGGCGAGGAGCTCAAGATCCTCGCCCCGCCGGATGGCGCCACGCTCGATCGCTCGCCGCTGACCCTGATCGGGAGCGGGTCCTCGGGAACGCTCGAGGTCGTGCTCAACGGGCGCAAGGTCGACGGGATCAAACAGGTCGGGAAGGCGTTCACCGGCCCGCTCGCGCTTGTCCCGGGCAAGAACACCCTGGTGGTCAAGTCCGGGGCGGAATCCCGGCAGTCGACATTCGAGTACCAGACCAAGGACGCCGGGGGACGCTCGTACCGCTACCACGACCCGGTCCAGGAAGGGGAGTGCAAGGCCTGTCACCCGCAGGGCGTCGGCCGGACCTCGCCGGTGTCCGAGGCCAAGCTGTGCAACACGTGCCACGACCCGAAAACCGGGTACAAGTACCTGCACGGGCCGCTCGGTGCCGGGCAGTGCAGCATCTGCCACGATCCGCACGGTTCGGCCAACCCGGCCTTCCTGGTCATGGGGGTGCGGACGCTGTGCATGCAGTGCCATGCCCAGAGCCGCAGCCAGTCGCACATCGAGAAGAGCGCGAGCAAGCAGTGTCCGGAGTGCCACAATCCGCACGGTTCCGAGAAACAGTTCCTGCTCTACTGAAGGAGGAGGGTCATGCCGCTTCAAGGTCCGCCGCCGGCCGCAGCGCCCCGTCGGGGGTGGCGCACGGCGACCCACGTACTGACGGGATTCGCAGCCCTGCTCGTCATGCTCTTCGCCATCCCCCAGGCGGGGGCGGCCTTCAAATACCTGAAGGTCGGGATGGAAGTGCCGGAGTTCTCGTTGAAGACTCTCGACGGGAAGGAGTACACGCTCGCCCAGGTCAAGGGGCAGCCGGCAACGCTCCTGGTGTTCTTCGCCACCTGGAGCCCGCGCTCGACGCCGGCTCTCGAGGACGCGCAGAAGCTCGCCACCCAGTATGCCGACAAGGGCTTTCAGGTTCTCGCGGTAAACGTCAACCGGCTGAGCCTCGGCCCGGACGACCGGCGGCAGATCGAGGAGCTCAAGACGAGCCTCAAGCTCACGGTGCCGATCGTGATCGACGCCGGCCTCGAGACCTACAACGCGTTTGGTGTCGTGGCGACACCCTCGACCGCGGTGATCAACGCCGAGGGCAAGATCGTCCACGAGACGGCGAGCTACCTGCGCTCCACCGGGGAGGGCATCCGCGAGTCGGTCGAGATCCTGCTCGGCGTGCGCGAGGCGCCCAAGGCCGATGCCGTGGCTGCCGTGCCGGTCTACAAGCCCGACTCGAAGGCGCTGCGGCACTTCAACTTCGGCCGCACGATGTTCCAGCGCGGCAATCGTGACAAGGCCATGGAGCAGCTCGAACTGGCCGCGGCGGCGGATCCTACCTACGCCGCCCCCCGCGTGTTCCTCGGCCAGCTGCTGCTCGCCAAGAAGGACCCGAAGAGCGTGCAGCAGGCCGCGGAACAGTTCAGCGCGGCGGCGGCGATCGCCCCGAACGACGTGACCGCGCACACCGGCAAGGGCGAGGCGCTGCTGGAGCTCGGGAAGATCGACGAGGCCTTCGCGGCTTTCGAGAAGGCCGTCGCGTTGGACCCGACGTACACGCCCGCGGTCTCGAATTTGGCCCTCGTGCTCGCCAGGCAGGGCAAGTCCGCGGACGCGGAGGAGAAGTTCAAGGCCGCGCTCGAGCTCAACCCGCTTGACGCCGGCACCTATTTCCGCCGGGCGCAGGGCAGCGAAGCGGGGGGGGATCTCAAACGGGCGTCCGCGGATTTCCGCCGCGCGCTGGAGATCCTGATGAACCTCCCTTCGACCGGGGATGAGGTCTAGGGCCGTCCTCGTCCCCGTGGTGTAACTCGATGAATCGGCCCCGCCGGGAAAAGATCGTCGCTATCGTCGCCGCCGCGCTCGCGGTCGGGGCGCTGGTCTGGGGCGTGCTCGCCGATCAGATCGGCGACACGCTCTTCAATGCAACACTCGTCTGACTCAGCTGCATCGGGGTCGGTTGACCCCCCAACAAAGCGCGATGCCGTTGCGATTTTGGGCGGGAATAAATCCCGCCCCTACGTCGTCAACGATCCGGGTCGTAGGGGAGGGTTTCATACCCTCCCGCGTGAAGGCTAACAAATATTTAGCGTCGCCGGCGCGATGACGATTCCCGGGTGACATGAAACGACGACTTTTTCAAATCCTCGCGACGTTCGGGCAGAACGGGTATCTGCTCGGCTTCACCAACAAGGCGATCTACCAGGGCTCGCTCAAAGAGTACTGCACCCCGACGCTCAACTGCTACGCCTGCCCCGGCGCGCTTTTCGCGTGCCCGATCGGCACGATCCAGCACTTCGCGATCGTCGGCGGGGCGATACCGGCCTACGTGGTGGGCTATCTGGCGGCCATCGGCGCCGTCGTCGGCCGGATGTGCTGCGGCTGGCTCTGCCCGTTCGGCTTCTTCCAGGACCTGCTGTACAAGGTGCGCAGCGTCAAGATCGCCATCCCCAAGGCCTTGACCTACGCCAAGTACCTGGTCCTCGCCGGCCTGGTCTTCACCCTCTCGGCGATCACCCAGGAGCCCTGGTTCTCGAAGCTCTGCCCCGACGGCATCCTGATCGCCGGCATCCCCTGGTCGCTGCTCGACGAGAGCATCCGCGCGATGTTGGTGAAGATGTTCTTCATCAAGCTCGCGATCCTCTCGCTCTTCGCCGTCTGGTCAGCCGCGGCGAAGCGGCCGTTCTGTCGCACGGCCTGCGCGCTCGGCACCATCTTCTCGTTTTTCAACTCCTTCAGCGTCTACCAGATGCGCGTCGACCACGGCTCCTGCACGCGCTGCGACCGCTGCCGCGAGAACTGCCCGATGGACATCAGCATCTGGCAGAACGAGCGCTCGGTGGACTGCATCCGTTGCCTGGAGTGCACCGCCTGCCCGGTGGTCTCGTACCAGACGGTCTTCGAAAACCTGCCGTCGGCCGCGCCCGCGGAGCTGCCCACGCCCGCCGGCGCGCGGGTCGCTTCGTGATCGGCACGCAGGTTCGGGCGGGAATGAATCCCGCCCCTACGCCGTGTCGAGGCCTGGGGCTGAACGACACATTTCTCCCCGTTCCCGTAGGGGAGGGGTTCACCCCCTCCCGCCCATACGGCGAATCTACCTATGAAGAATCCCCTTTTCGACCCTGCGCCGTTTCCGAGCTTTGGGACGCATGTCAGATCTGTCTTTGTTCCTGTAGGGGAGGGGTTGATCCCCTCCCGCCGCCTCGAACTTCCTTCTCCATGCCAGACCCCATGACGCCATGTGGCTGACAACGCTGCGCGGCAAGATCGCCGCGCTGGTCACGCTGATCCTCGTTCTCTGCGTCGGGGGCTCGTACTTCTACATCATCGAGGCCCAGAGCAACCAGTTTATCGACACGACCAAGGACCAGGCGGCGGTGTTGACGCACGCCATCGTCAAGAGCATCCAGCACGACATGCGCGGCGAGTGCGCCCAGGACGTCCAGGGGATCTTCGAGCGCATCGGCATCGTCCCGGACATCGAGAGCCTGCGGATCTTCGACGAGAACGGCAAGGTCACCAAGTCCGCCGACAAGCAGGAAGTCGGCCTGACGATCGAGGACATCGGCCTGGAGATCTTCAAGGCCGGCGTGCCGAGCATGCCGTACCGCGGCGGGCACGGCTACAACGCTTTCTGCATGGTCGAGACGATCCGCAACGACACCGCCTGCCGCGCCTGCCACGTGACCAGCAGCGAGGTGCTGTCGATCTTCGAGCTCTGCCTCTCGATGAAGAAGACGGACGCCAAGGTCGCCGAGAACCGGACGTTCCTCGCCAGTTCCGCGGTGGTGACCATCGCGCTGGTCGGCTTCGCGATCTGGCTGATCTTCGCTGTCCAGGTCAACCGGCCGATTTCGAACCTCGTGCAGGCGATGCGCCGCGCCGAAGGCGGCGATCTCTCGGCCCGCGTGCGCCTGCCCCGCCGCGACGAGCTCGGCAGCCTGGGTCGCAGCCTCAATTCGATGATCGAGAAGCTCGATACCACCCAGCGCGAGATCGAGCGCTTCCACACCGAGCAGCTGATTCGCGCAGAGCGCCTGGCGAGCATCGGCGAGCTGGCGGCGAACGTCGCTCACGAGATCAAGAACCCGCTCGCCGGCATTTCCGGGGCGGTGCAGGTCCTCGCCGACGATTTCCCGCGCGAAGACCCGCGGCGCGAGGTGGCCGACCAGATCCTGCACCAGTGCAACCGCATGGACAAGACGATCCGCGACCTGCTCAACTACGCGCAGCCGCTCACCGGCGAACCGAGCCCGGTGGACGTCAACGAGATCCTCGACCGGGCGAGCTTCATCGCGCTGCCGAACCCGGCGCGGACGAAGGTCCGGGTCCATCGCGACTTCGCCGCGGGCCTGCCCCGGACGATGGCCGACGGCAAGCACCTGGAGCAGGCCTTCCTGAACCTGATTCTCAACGCGACGCAGGCGATGCCCGAGGGCGGCGATCTGACGCTGCGCACGGCGCTGCGCGACGAGGCGGACGCCGACGGGGGGCAGAGCTTCATCGTGGCCACGGTCGCCGACACGGGGGTCGGCATCCCGCCCGCCAGCCGCGAAAAAATCTTCAGCCCCTTCTACACGACGCGCACCCAAGGCACGGGGCTGGGGCTGTCGATCACGCGCAAGATCGTCGAGCAGGGCGGCGGCACCGTCAGCGTGACGAGCGAGCCGGGGGTCGGCACGACCTTCACGGTGCGCATACCGGTCGTCGAGACGCGCGTCCCGGCGTAGGCCTGAGCTTCCCCGAGGTCGGTCAGACGCGCGACAGGGCGTTCTCGCTGACGAAGAGGTTCCGCGTGGCCCGCAGAACGCGCTATAATCACCCGCGCATTCACGGACAGCCACTGAGGGAAGCCGGGCCTATGACAAAAGAACGCATTCTGGTCGTCGACGACGAGTACCTGATCCGCTGGTCGCTCCAGCAGGAGCTCGCCAAGGAAGGGTACGAGGTCACCACCGCCGAGGACGGCGAGAGCGCGTTGCGCCTGGCGCGCGAGTCCTCGCCGGACCTGGTCCTGCTCGATGTCCAGCTGCCCGGCATGGGCGGTATCGAGGTGTTGCAGAAGCTCAAGGCGGCGGACCCCGAGATCGTCGTCATCATGATCACCGCCTACGGCATGGTCGACACCGCGGTGGCCGCGATGAAGGCCGGGGCCTTCGACTACCTGAACAAGCCGTTCAACCTCGAGGGGGTCAAGCTCTCGATCAGGACGGGCCCCGACCCCCGCCGCCTGCGGGGGGAGGTCCCGCGCCTGCGCCCGGCGCAGCCGGCCCGCTTCTCCCTCGACCGGGTGGTCGCGGTCAGCGCCCCGATGCGCGCCGTGCTCGACCTGGTCGCGCGGGTCGCCTCCTCCGGCGCCTCCACCGTGCTGCTCCAGGGCGAGAGCGGCACCGGCAAGGACCTGGTCGCGAAGGCGCTGCACTACACCGGCGCGCGCGCCGAGCGCCCGTTCATGGCCGTCAACTGCGCCTCGCTGCCCGAGCAGCTGCTCGAGAGCGAGCTCTTCGGCTACGAGCGCGGCGCCTACACCGACGCCAAGGGGACGAAGAAGGGGCTCTTCGAGCTGGCCGACGGCGGCACGATCTTCCTCGACGAGATCGCCGAGATGCGTTTCGACCTGCAGGCGAAGCTGCTGCGGGTGATCGAAGAGAAGGCCTTCCGGCGCATCGGCGGGGTCAAGGACATCCAG
>JANOHV010000095.1:0-7088 GCA_031406795.1 Candidatus Rokuibacteriota bacterium | reverse complement strand
GCCTTGGCGATCTGCACGCGCTGCTGCATGCCGCCGGAGAAGGTGCGCGGCGCGTCGTCGATGCGGTCGATCGGCACCTCGGTCCGCTCGAGCAGCTCCGCCGCGCGGCGTCGCATCTCCCCGACGCTGCGCCATCCCGCGGCGAGCAGCCGCTCCGCGACGTTGCCGCCGGCGGAGACGTCCAGCCGCAACCCGAGGTGCGGGCTCTGGTAGACGATCCCCATCAGGCGGTTGCGCACCTGACGACGCCGAAAGGCGCTCGCCGCGAAGAGGTTCTCCTCGGCGAGCCCGTCGAAGGATTCCCCGGCCGCTTCGGCGCGGTCGCTGCCGGCGGCGCCGGGGACGATGAACATGCTCCCGGCGGTCGGCTCCCGGTCGAAGTGCAGCAGTCGCAGCAGCGTGCTCTTGCCCGAGCCGCTCTCGCCGACGATCCCGAGCACCTCCTCCGGGAAGAGATCGAACTCGACGTCGTGGCAGGCGACCACCGTCCCGCACCGCGGGCAGCGGACCGGGTCGCCCTCCTCCCGGACGGTGGCCGCGCAGAGCTCGCAGCCGCGGCCGAAGCGCTTGCCGAGACCGCGCACGGAGAGCAGCGGACGCGTTTCGGTCACCCGGCCCTCCCGTCCCGGCGCTTGCCGCAGTACGAGGTGTCCGAGCAGCTGTGGGTGCGCTCGCCGGTCGCGTCGTCGACCAGTTCGTCGAGGTAGGTGTCCGTCGCGCCGCAGTGCGCGCAGCGGCGGCCCCCGAAGTCCTCGACCCGGAAGCGGTGATCGGCGAACTCGAGCGGCTCGACCCGGGTCCAGGGCGGCACGGCGTAGATGCGCTTCTCCCTGCCGGCGCCGAAGAGGAAGAGGGCTTCGGCCAGGTGCAGCCGGGGCAGGTCCCAGCGCGGCACGGGCGAGGGGTCCATCATGTAGCGTCCGTTGACGAGCACCGGGTAGCGCGAGGCGATCGTGATCTCGCGGAACCGGACGATGTCCTCGTAGAGGTGCAGCCACATCAGGCCGTAGTCCGCCTCGGCGTGCATGCGGCGCGTCTGCGCCTCGGAGGGTTCGACGAGCCGCAGCGGCTCGGGGATTGGCACCTGAAGCACCAGGATCTGTCCCGGTCCGAGCGGCTCCTCGGGGATTCGATGGCGAGTCTGGATCAGGGACGACTCCCGCGTGGCGGTGGTCGTGCGCACGCCGGTCACCGTCTGCACGAACCGGCGGATCGAGACCGCGTTGACCGAGTCGTCGGCTCCCTGGTCGATCACCTTGAGGACGTCGTCCGGCCCGATGATCGAGAGCGTGATCTGCAGTCCGCCCGTGCCCCACCCGCGGGCGATCGGGAGTTCCCGCGACCCGAAGGGCACCTGGTACCCCGGGATCGCCACGGCCTTGAGGATCGCGCGCCGGACTTCGCGCTTGCTCCCTTCATCGATGAACCCGAAGTTGTGGCCGTGGCTCGCGACCGGTCGCTCTTTCCGGCCGATCCACTCACGCGCCAGCATCGCGCCCCTGCATCTTTCTCAGCCGATCGAGCGACGACTGGAACGTGACGTAGTGCGGAAGCTTGAAGTGGCCGGCGAACCCCATGGCCTCGATGCCGTCCACGTGCGAGAGCACGAACTCCGCGTCCTCGGACGGGGCGCTCCCCCGCTGGCGCAGCGCGCGGTCGAGCACGGCCATCGAGATCGCCTTGGTCTCGTTGTGGCCGAAGCAGAGGCCGTAGCCGAGGTGAAACCGCGGAGCCGCGCCGGCCTCGGGGAACTGGGAGATGATCTCCGCCTCGGTGACCTTCACCTCGCCGAGGGTCTCGATCCGGCCCGTGACCGGGTGCGGCACCCTCAGGGGGAGGAACCCGACGCGCAGCTCCCCGATCGTCGGGTGAACCGCTCCGTAGCCGCGCATGTTGGAGTAGGCCAGGGCGAGGAGCCCGCCGGTCTCACCCCGGGAGAGCGTCTGGAGCACCGCGCTGCGCGGCGCCGGGAAGCGCAGCGCCTCGCGCGTGACGTCGAACGGCGCCTCCTCCCCCGCGCCCGGCTCGTCGGCGAGGAGGTTCTCGGCCCGCAGGATGTCGATCATCTTCGGGAACGTCTCGGGCGCAGGCGCCGCCGACCCCGCCTCGCGCATGAAAGCTTCGAGCCGCGCGGCACGGCCGGCCGGGTCCTCCTCGACCAGCGAGAAATCCAGCAGACGCAGCGTGTAGTCGGCCGTCGGCCCCAGGTGCTGGCCGCCGGGGATCTCCTTGAACGCTGAGGAGATGCGGCGAATGACGCGCATCGAGCCGGTTCCTTCCGCCGGCGTGGCGGCGATGCGCGGAAGCGTCGCCCGGTGGGCGCGCAGGGCGAACGCCGCCTCGAAGGTGTCGCCCGCGGACTGGATGAGCGCCAGGGCGGCGAGGTCCGGGGCGTAGAGCGAGCCCTCGCCCATGACCCGATCGACCGCGAGGTGGAGCCGGGCCGCCACCTGCGAGACTTCGAGCGGCGGCGCGGGACCCTGGTCGCGCTGGAACTGCAGGTAGCGCTCCGCGCTCTCGATGGCCTCGCGGCCGCCACGGACGGCGACGTAGGCCAACTCAGGCCTCGACGAGCCCGACCGACCGCGGCACGGCCATGACCGACTCCCGATCCAGAAAGAAGGCATCCACGCCGAGCGGGAAGTCCCGGTTCACCTCGCCCAGAAGACGCAGCTCGTCTCGGAACAGCCCCGGCATTTCCGGCGCCTGATCGACGCCGGGCTTGATCCCCGGCCCCCGCAGGCTGAAGGACGCCGTGGGCGGGATGCCGCCAAGGCGATCGAGCAGATAAAAGACCGTCGCGCCCTCCTCGGGGTTCTCCGGGCGGCCGCGACGTGCGCTCCGCAGCGCTCCGTCCGTCCAGGGCCCCAGCACGACGAGAAAGTCCGCTTCAGGCACCGCAACCGGGCGCGCGCCCGTGGCGAGTCGTATCTCCTCGGTCAGGTCGGCGGCGCCCGGCCCCGTCACGGCGAAGGTGCTGTCCTGGTCGAAGAGGACCTCCAGGACTCTCGCGGCGGGGACGCGGGTGCGCTGCAGCACATGGCCGGGGAGCGGCAGACGCCGGCCCGGGGCGCTCAACGCGTCGAGCAGCGTCCTGAAGATCCTCTGGTCCAGTGCGTGGGCGATGTTCATCATCCCGTTCACTCCGCCGCCATGGTTTGGAAGTCGACCCGGGTGCTTCCCGTCATGCCGGCCGCCAGCCCGCGGCGCATCGCGGCACGGTGCGCGAGACGCGCCAGGTGCGGGGCGAGGCGCTCCCGCACCAGCAGTTGCTCGCGCTCATCGAGCAAGTCCAGACAGGCGAGCAGCACGGCTTTCGCGGGCTCGTCGCCGAGGATCGTGCCGTGCCCGGGCCGGCGATCGCGCTGCACGGCGGCGGTCGTGACCAGCACCTCACCGAGGTGGAACGGCGTGCCGAAGCAGTCGCGGGCGGCCATCATCACGAGAGCGGGAGCGGGCGCGCGGGTCACCTCCACGCCATCCGGCCCCAGCTCCTCGAGAAGCTGCTGCGTCTCTTCCGGATAGGCCTCCGGCAGCACGGCGAGGACTTCACCCTTGAGTGACTTGCCAGCTGGCTGGATCATCTCGTCTCCTCCGGGGTGTCCGCCCCGTGACGGTCATCATCGAGGGCCGGGATCAGGGGAGTGTGAGCCGACGGTGTGCTTTCAGTTCGCGGCGTCCGTCGGGGTCCCGCGCCTCCCTCAGGCGACAAAGGCCGCCACCTTTCGGCGCAGGTCGTGGGGATTGCCCTTGCAGATGTACCCCCGCGCCCCGTGCTTGCGCGTGAGCAGCCGCAGCGAGTCCTCGTCGTTCGAGGAGTGGAAGACGACGGGAGTACCGGAGCACAGGGGGTTGTCCGAGAGGATCAAGGCGAGGCCGTCGCCGGAGAGACCGGGCATGTTCACGTCGAGCAGGACCAGATCCGGTTTGTGGCGTACGATGAGATTGGTGACCCCGAAAGGCCGCTGCTGGGTCAGCACCTGGTAACCCTCGGCACTGAGGATGTCGTGGGTGGCGCTGAGGTGTTGCGGGTCGTCGTCGATGACAAGAACCGTCTTGGCGGTCTCAGGCATGGCGAACCTCTTCTTCCTCCGGCGGGATGTACCGCACCGGAAAGCGGATGGTGAATGCCGAGCCATCACCGTAGGTGCTCGCGGCGGTTATGGACCCGCCGAGAAGGGCGATGAGACTCTGCGTGATGGCGAGGCCGAGCCCGGTGCCGACTGCGCGCTTCGTGTGTGCGTCTTCGAGCTGGGTGAAGGCCTCATAGATCCGTCCCAGGTCCTCCGGGACGATGCCGCAGCCGGTGTCGGAGACAATGACCTCGAAGTCGTCGTCCGCCACGGTGGCGCGGATGGTGATCCGCCCGACCTCGGTGAACTTCGCCGAGTTCGCCGCCAGGTTGAGCAGCACCTGGCGCACCTTGACCGGGTCGGTTTCGGCGACGGACAAGGGGCCGTCGACGCCGTCTTCCACGGTCACCGGCTTCGAGCCGAGGAGCACGCGGGTCGTGTCGGCGACCTCAGCGAGGACTTCGGCGAGCGCGAATGATTCGGCGATGACCTCCATCCGTCCCGCTTCGAGCTTGGACAAGTCGAGGATGTTCGTGACGATCGAGCGCAGGTGCATCGCGCTCGAGAGCATCAGGGCGAGACGGTCCCTGGCCTGCCCGAGGTACCCCTTGTCGCAGGCGTCCCGCAGCAGTTCGGCCAGGCCAATGATGGCATTGACCGGCGAGCGCAGCTCGTGAGTGACATTTGCGACGAACTGGGACTTGATGCGACCCATCGCCTCGAGTTCCGCGGCGCGGGCCAGCGTGAGTTCCTCGCGCATCATGGCGTTCGCGAGCGCCCGGCTCTGCTGGATCACCAGCTGCCTGACGGAGAGGAGCCCGCAGTACCGGCCGTCGCTGTCGATGACGACGATCTCGTCGTACACGTTCGCCGGGGGCCGCCGCAAGGCGAGCTCCATTGCGGCGTCGAGCGGCAGCGATTCCTCGACGATCAAGGGCGCGCTGTCGACGACGGCGGTCACGGGCTTGCGGCCGAACAGCGCGAAGCCAAATGGCTGGAACACGGTCGCAAGCAGCTTCGACCGGGTGAGGAGCCCGGCGGGGCGCCCCGCCTCCACCACGGCGAGCGCGTCAAGCGTCTCCTCCTTGAAGAACCGGTCCGCGACGTCGGCTACCGGCACGTCGGGGGCAACGAACGGCACGGCCATGACCAGGCCCCTTACGGCTTGCGGTTCCGCGACCGCAGTGACATCGAGCGCTGCCAGCACCATTTCGTCCTTTCAGTTCCAGATCCGTTTCAAGGATCGGCCCGCCTTGTGAGTTCGCTGTTAGAGCCGGGTAATGTTTCGGACAGACTGCAGGGACGGGGCTGGGGCCGGGTGCATTCGCAGAGGGCGGTCCCGTCCGCCGCGACAATACGCGCGAAAATTGCTTTAATCTTGCCGCCGGCCGGCTTACGCCATGCCCCCGGAAGCGCTTCCGGGGAACAGCCGGCAGTCGCGCGCCGTGTCGATCATCAGATCGTTCCGGCCGAAGGGACGCTGGCGCGTGAACCGCCAGTCGACGCGGCCGGCCCGCCGCGCGCCATCCGGCGTCCTTCCGATCGCAACCCGGAGGGCGACACCGTGGTCGAAGCGGCGGTCCCCGGTCCCGAAGACAAGATCGCCCAGCGAGTAGGCGACGAGCCGTCCCCGGTGCACGGTGACTGGCTGCGGACAGTGCGGGTGGTGGCCCACGATCATGTCCCAGCGCCGGAGCAGTCGTGTCGCCTGCCTCGTCTGCCGCCGACTCGGGTAGAGGTGAAACTCGTGCCCCCAGTGCGGGAAAAGGATGGAGAAAGCCGCCGGAGACCCCGCCACGTCGGTCTGGACCAGGCGTGCGAGGTAGTCGGCGCGCTGATTCGACCAGGCCGTGCAGGCGGCGACGCGCACCTGACCATCCAGCAGCGTCGCGGGACGGTCCCGGCTGCCGATGACGGTGAACCCGCGTCCCTCAAGCAAGTCGCAGGAGCGTTTGAATTCGCTCCAGCCGCAGTCGGCCGCATGGTTGTTGGCACAGCAGACGATCGTTCGCGCGGCGGGAAAGAGGCTCTCCAGGAAGGTCATGATGGCAGGGTCGTGGCGCAGCCCGTTCCATGCCCGGCGGTCCCGGCTGATCACTCCTTCGAGATTGAGCACCAGCCGGTCGACTCCCCCGAGGAACTCCCGGAGGCCTTCTCCCACCCTGAGCCCCCGCCCGCGCGGCGGCATGACATCGCCGAGGAAGGCGATGGTGAGCTCCGGGGATAGCGACTCGAGCTGAGTCGTCTGCGGCAGAAAACCCATGCGGCCGACCGGCTTTCCGGCCGGGCCGAAGAGGTAATGCCGGAGCCAGTCGAGGTTATCCGCCCACGAGTAGGGGCTGGAGAAGCGACGTCGTGGCTTCTCGGCGGCCCGACAGAGTCGGACCCCGACCTCGCCGGGCTCCCCGGGCTGTGCCGGGGTGATCAGGCACAACACCCGGCCCGCTCTGTCCGCACCGCCTCCGCCCCCTCCTGGCACTCGCGGCAGAGGATCGCCGATGGGAGCGCCTTGAGACGACGGGAGGGGATCGGCAGGTCGCAGCGGAGGCAGACCCCGTAGCGCCCGAGCTCCATAGTCAACAGGGCCGCCTCGATCGAGCGCACGGATGAGGAGATCCGTCGCAGCTCAAGGTGCTCCAGCTGCTCCTCGATGGAAACGACCGCCAGGTCGGCTTCGTCGCCGACGAGCGGTTCCGGGACGTGCCCCAGGGAGCCCCGGCACCGTGCAAGAACTGCCGCTTTGCGCAGCTTGCTGGCCTGTTCTTCCTCCAGACGCGACCTGACCTTCGTGAGGGACTTCCCCGCAACCAGCTGCACGATGCACCTCCTCGGTTGTGATTTGTCCCGGAAGATGCCAGCCGGTGATGAGAACGCGATGAAGCGCGTGCGAAATGACGGTGTGCCAGGACACCGCTCCTGACGACGGGGCAGAGCGGATCGAGGACGGTGAGGCGCAGCCGCTAGGAGGCGCGTTCCCCGGAACGCTCGCCCGGGACCGGCCGATCCGAAGCCAAC
>JANOHV010000019.1:0-13880 GCA_031406795.1 Candidatus Rokuibacteriota bacterium | reverse complement strand
CTCGGGCTTGTCGGCGATCACGCACTCGGTCGTGATCATCAGGCCGGCGATCGACGCCGCGTTCTGCAGAGCAGTCCGGGTGACCTTGGTCGGGTCGATGATCCCGGCCTCGATCATGTCCATGTATTCCTCGGTCGCCGCGTTGAAGCGGTGGGCGGCCGCCCTTCTCTTCTTCTCGTTGTTCAGGATGTAGCAGTCCTCGAGGATGGCCTCCATCCGCTCGGGCTTGGTCACGAAGTAGGGGCTCAGGCAGCCGCGGTCGAACTGCATCCCCTCGACCACTTCGAGGTTGGTCTCCGTGCCCTTGGCCTCTTCGACCGTGATCACGCCATCCTTGCCGACCTTCTCCATATGGACAATTTCTTGAGCTGCTTCACGACGGCCCCGACCGCATGGTCGATCCCGCGCTTGAGGTCCATCGGGTTCGCGTCGGCGGTGACGTTCTTGATCCCCTCGGCGTAAATCGCCTGGGCCAGAACGGTCGCGGTCGTGGTACCGTCACCCGCCACGTCGGAGGTCTTGGAGGCGACTTCGCGCACGAGCTGGGCGCCCATGTTCTCGAAGTACCTGGGCAGGCACTCCGGGCACAGCCCATGCGAGAAGCGGGCTCTAGAGCGCTCCGTTCCTCATGGGCGGGCCCCCGCCGACTCTATTGCCCGCAGCAACGGTTCCGCACTGCTGGATTTCTGCAGGGACGCCACCACTCCGAGCGGGCGCAGCAGCTCCAGGTCCACCGCCTCCGCGTCCGCGGTCAGCATGATCGCAGGCGCGACGCAGCCCGCGGCGCGGATCTCCCGCAAGACCAGTTCCCCGCTCGTGCCCGGGATGTTCACGTCGACCAGCAGCACGTCGAAGGGCTGCGCGGCGAGGGCCGCAAGCGCCGCCGCGGCGGAATCCACGCCCGCAAAGACGTGGCCCCCCTTCGCGCAGAAGATCTCCATCAGCTCACGGAACTGCTCGTCGTCGTCGATCATCAGCACGCGCCTGCCCGGACGCGCGGCGGTCTCCCTCACCGCGAGCGCCTCCTGCACCTTCACCGCCAGCGCCCGCTCCGTGAAGGGTTTGGGGATGAATTGTGTACCCGGGTCGAGAACGCCGTGGGGGGCGATGGCGTCGTCGGGGTACCCGGACATATAGAGGACATTGAGTTCTGCCCGGTGTTCCCGGAGCCGCTGCGCCAGCTCCGCGCCGCTCATCCCCGGCATCACGACATCGGTGACGACGAGGTCGGGTTCCAATCCCTGCTCCATCACGAGCTGAAGGGCCTCCTGGCCGCTGCCGGCGGCGCTCACCCGGTAGCCGAGACCCGAGAGCATGGCCGCGCACATCTCCCGCAGCGGCGCCTCGTCGTCCACCAGCAGAATCCGCTCGCCGCGGCCCCTGGGCGCCCCGCCGGCGGTCTCGGCCACCGTCGCTTCCGGCAGCGCAGCGGTCCGCGGCAGATAGATCCTGAAGGTCGTGCCCGCGCCCGGCACCGAAGAGACGGAGATGTGTCCCCCCGACTGTTTCACGATCCCGGATGCCGTGGCCAGGCCGAGGCCGGTGCCCTTCCCCTTCGGCTTTGTCGTGAAGAACGGTTCGAAGAGCCGGGCCATGGTCGCTTCATCCATGCCGCTCCCGTTGTCGGAAATGGCGAGCAGCACGTACGGGCCGGGAACAACGCCCGCGTGGTCCCGCGCGAACCCTTCGTCGAGGTCGACGCCGGCGGTCTCGACAGTCAGCCTACCGCCCCCGGGCATGGCGTCGCGGGCATTGACGACGAGGTTCGTGACCACCTGTTCGAGCTGTCCCGGATCGGCCACGACGCGGCCCGGGTCCGCGGCCAGCCTGACGTCCAGCTCGATGTTCTCCCCGATGATCCGGCCGAGCATCGTGTCGAGGTTCCGAAGCAGGGCGTTGAGGTCCAGCACCTCGGGCTGGAGCGTCTGCTTGCGGCTGAAGGCGAGGAGCTGGCGGGTCAGCGCTGCCGAGCGCCGCCCGGCCGCGATGATTTGCTCGACGCTCCTGCGCGCCGGATCCCCGGGGGAGAGCTGGCCGAGGAGCTGCTCCCCGTAGCCGAGGACGATCGACGTGAGGTTGTTGAAGTCGTGCGCGATGCCTCCCGCGAGGCTGCCGATCGCCTCGACCTTTTGGGTCTGACGCAGCTGATCTTCCAGCCTGGCCTTCTCCTGCGCCTCCCGAAGACGGCCGGTGATGTCCCGAATTATCAGGCTCGTCCGCTCGGCGCCCGCCGCGTCTTTGAAAAGGAGGGAGGCGACTTCGCCCGGAAACGGAGAGCCGTCCTTTCTGACGAAGCTCAGTTCGCCGGTTGCCCTTCCCGTGCGGGCCCGCTCCTCCAGCAGCTTCGGCAGGCGGGGGTCGCCGGCGTCGAGAAGGGCAGCGTGGCCGAGCGCGCGCATCTCCTCTTCGGTCCAGCCGAACATGGCGTACGCCGCGGGGTTGGCGGACAGAATGCTGCCGTCTGGGTCCGTGAGCAGCACCGCGTCCACGGTGTTTTCGAAAAGCGCCCGATAGCGCGCCTCGCTCTCCCGCAGCCGGACCTCGGTCTGACTGCGCACGGCGATCTCAGACGACAGGGCGAACGTCCGTTCGGCCACCAGGTCCTCCAGCCGTTCGTTCAGCAGGCTCAGCTCGTCCTGCGTCCGTGTCAGCTCGCTGTTTCTCCGGACCGCCGCTTCGTACGTCGAGATCAGCAGGGTGACCAGTCTCTTCTGATCCGTGGTGATGATGCGCTTCTTCCCCGACAAAACGACTTCCACGTTGATGGTCGAACCGGCGCCGCCGGTTCGTCGATTGTCGGAAAGCATCTGGGCGACCTGTGCCAACAGGTAGTTCTCGCTGTAGGGCTTGGTGATGAAGCTGTCGGCGCCGCACGCCAGACCTTCGAGCACGTCCGCCGTTTCGGCGAGGGAGGTCAGCAGCACCACCGGCAAGTCGGCCAGGCCGGCAGTGGCGCGGATGCGCCGGCAGAGCTCGTACCCGTCCATCTCCGGCATGACGATGTCGCTGAGGACCAGGTCGGGTTTGTTCTCGGCCAGCAGCGCCAGGGCCGTGACGCCGTTCCCGGCGGCGGCCACCTCGTAGCCGTGCCGCTGCAGGATGTACCGCAACTTCTCGGCCTGGGTCGGGCTGTCCTCCGCGATGAGAATTCGCACCGCGCCTTCATGCTCTCTCGTGGCCCGCAGTTCAGCGGGACCCTGAGCGTCGTCCGCGGCTCGCATGCTCACCGGCACTCGCCTCCCATCATGAGGACTCCCCGGGCTCGGCAGTGATCGGAACCGTGAAGGTGAAGCGGCTCCCCCGACCCGGCGCGCTCTCGACCCGGATCCGCCCGCCGTGCAGCTCGACGATCTTCCGACAGAGATAGAGCCCGAGTCCAGTCCCCTCGAAGCTCTTTGTCAGAGGCGATTCGAGCTGCTGGAAGGGCAGGAAGATCCGGTTGAAATCTTCCGCCGCAATGCCGATGCCCGTGTCCCAGACGGTGACGCGCATCGTCTTCGCCTCGACCGCTGCCTCGACCCCGACCTCCCCGCCGTCGGGGGTGAACTTCAGGGCGTTGCTCAAAAGGTTGATCAGCACCTGGGCGATCCTGCGCTCGTCGGCGCTGATCGTGGGCAGGCCCGAAGCCACCTCGACCCGGAGGCCGATCATGCGCAGGAGGCCGCCCCCGCTCACCCGGATATTGGCCAGGTAACGCTTCTGTTTCTCGCTCACCTCGCCACCCCCGCCGTCGAGCAGGACATCGGAGAAGCCGAGGATGGCATTGAGCGGCGTGCGCAGCTCGTGCGACATGTTGGCGATGAACTCCGACTTGGCGCGATTCGCGGCCTCGGCCAGCACCGTGGCCGCCTCGAGTCGTTCGTTCATCAGGCTCAGCTCCTCCTGCGACCGGGCCAGCTCAGTGTTTCTGCGGACCGCGGCTTCGTACGTGGAGATCAGGAGCGTGATCAGCCGCTTCTGGTTGGTGACCACGACATGATTCTTGCCGCCCCAGGAGAGATCGACACTCAGGGCCGAACCGATCCCCTCCGTCCGTTTGCTGTCCGGGAGCATCCGGGCCACCTGCTCCAGCAGGTAATCCCCGCTGTAGGGCTTGGTGATGAAACTGTCCGCCCCGCAGGAGAGACCTTCAAAAACATCTTGGGTGTCGGCGAGGGCAGTCAGCAGGATCACCGGCAGATCGGGCGTATTCTTGTCGATCCTGATCCTGCGACAGAGCTCGTACCCGTCCATCTCCGGCATGACGATGTCGCTGATGACCAGGCTGGGCTTGCTCACGGCGAGCAACTCCAGGGCTTTGACGCCATCCTCGGCCACAACCACTTCATACCCCCGTTGTTCCAGGACGTGCCGCAGTTGTTCAGCCTGGGTCGGGCTGTCCTCCGCGACGAGAATACGCACCGGGTTCGAGGTGGTTGCCATCGGCATGTTCACTCTTGCCGGTAAGAATTAAGATCGGTAACAGGGGGCTTCGCCCCGACCAGTGCCGCCAGCAACGCGACGATACCCTCGGGAGGCAGCACGTGGTGTGCCGCACCGAGCTTGACCGCTTCCCCCGGCATGCCGAAGATGACGGAGCTGGCCTCGTCCTGGGCGATCGTGATCGCGCCCCGCTGCCGAAGCTCGGCAAGCCCCGCGGCCCCGTCCCGCCCCATGCCGGTCAGCAGGACGCCGATTGCGCGAGGCCCGCAGGCCGCCGCGACGGAGTGGAAGAGGTGGTGCACGGAGGGCCGCAGGCCGTTGTCGGGCGGGGCCTGGCTGAGCACGATGCGCGGGCCGCCGTCCACCCCGAGGTGAAAACCCTCCGGCGCCAGGTAGCCGCGCCCGGGCAGCAGCTCCTCCCCCGAGGCTGCGATCCGCACCGGAAAGCGCGAGGCGCCGGAGAGCCACTGCGCAAAACCCTCCGTGAACTGCTTCGCGATGTGTTGGACGATCAGGACCGGGGCGCTGAAGCCCGGCGGCAGCCCGGAGAGGATCGTCTGCAGAACCTGGGGGCCTCCCGTGGAGGCGCCGATCGCCACGACCTGGATCGGTACCGTCGACCGGGGGACTGTCTGCGCCATGGACGCCGGCGCCGCTCTCCTCATCCGCCTGACCAGCTTGATCTCGGACATCAGCTTGACGGTCTGGATCAGCTCCCGGGCCGCAGCCTTGAACTCTGGATCGGCGACCCCCGGCGGCCGGCGGAGCGCTGCGAGGGCACCCACCTCAATGAGCCGGAACGTGGAGGCCTGATCCTTGACGTCGGTGCTCCCGCTGACGATGACGATCGGCGTCGGCAGCGTCTCCATGATCGCGCGCGTCGCCTCGTAGCCATCCATCCCGGGCAGGTGGACGTCCATCGTCACGACATCCGGGCGCAACCGCTCGACGGCCTCCAGCGCCTCCTCGCCGTTGTCGGCGACCCCCACCACCTGGATCTCCGGGTCGGAGCCGAGGATGTGCGTCAGCAACTGCTGCGCCACGCGCAGGTCGTCGACGATGAGCACCCGGATCATTCTCTTCCCGCCTTCCATCACAACAGCCTGCGGACCACTTCGAGCAGGTTGCTCTGGTCGAAGCTGCTCTTGACGATGTAGGCGTTCGCGCCGGCCTCGACGCCGCGCTCGCGGTCCTCGCGCGATTCGAGCGCGGTCACCAGCACGACCGGCAGGTCGGCGAGCTTCTTGTCGGCGCGGATCCGCTCGGTCAGCTCGAAGCCGCTCAGTCTCGGCATGTCGACGTCCGATACGACCAGGTCGAAATCGCCGGCGCGCAACTGCATCAGGCCGTCCGCGCCGTCGACGGCAGTTGTCACGCGGTAGCCGGCCGTCTCGAGGATGTTTTTGATCAGGGTGCGCGAGGTGATCGAATCCTCGGCGACGAGGATGGTGCCCGTTCTCGCAGCTGCCGGCTCGACCGCCGCCGCGCGGACCGCGGCCGGGGCGCGCACGGCGGATTTCATCAGGTCGGCGGCGTTGAGCACCGGCACCACCTGGCCGGTGCCGAGGATGGTCGCGCCGGCGACGTTGCGCACCCGGCTCAGCTGCCGGCCCAGCCCCTTGACCAGCACCTGCAGTTCGTCGAGGACCGCGTCGACCCGGAAGGCGATGCGCGCGTCGCCGGAGGCGAGCACCACACAGGGAACCGGGGTTCCCGGGACGCCGTCGCCAGCGCCCCCCCGCTCCGGCTTGGCGGCCCGGACACTCATCCCCAGGACGTCGCGCAGCCGAACCAGCGAGAGCACCTGCCCATCCAGGCGGATCGTCTCGCGGTTTTCGACGGTCTGGATCTCCTCCGGCAGCGCCCGCGTCGCGCGCTCGACGTTGACGCTCGGCAGCACGAAGAGCTGCTCGCCCTCGCGCACCAGAACGCCGCGGAACGTGGCGAGCGTCAGCGGCAACAGCAGGCGAAAGCGGGTGCCCCGGCCGGCAACGCTCTCGACTGCCACGGTGCCATTGAGGCGCTCGACCTTCTCGCGCACGATCGCCAGGCCCAGACCGCGCCCCGAGATGTCGGTGATGATCCGGCTGGTGGTGACCCCCGAGCGGAAGATCAGCGCCAGCGTCGCGCCCGGGTCGAGCTTCCCGGCCTGCTCCGGGGAGACGGCGCCGGAGCGGATCGCCGCCGCGCGCACTTTCTCGGCGTCGATACCCGCGCCGTCGTCGGCGACGGTCACCTCCAGCTGCCGCCCGACCGTGGCGCCGAAGCTCAACGTCAGCGTGCCCCGGCGCGGCTTCCCCGCCGCGGCGCGCTCCTCGGGCTTGCCGATGCCGTGGTCGACGCAGTTGCGCACAAGGTGGATCAGCGGGTCCTTGAGCTCCTCCAGGATCCGCTTGTCGATCTCCAGCTCGGCGCCGCTCACGACCAGCTCCACCTCCTTGCCCTGATCGCGGGCGAGGTCGCGGACCAGCCGGGGCATGACCTCCACGAGCGTGGCGATCGGCAACATCATGACCTGCTTCACCGCCTCGAGGTGCTCGTCCACCATGCGCCGGAGCCGGCGCTGGTCCTTCTCCAGGGTCTGCGTCACGGCCACCGCACGCCCGTGCAGCGCCAGGAGCCGTTCCCCGGTTCCGGCGTGACGATCGGTGCGAAGCGCCTCCTCGCGCTGCCACACCGCCAGTTCGCGGGAGATCTCGTGCATGTCGGCGACGCGCTGGCTGGCCGCCATCTTCGCCGCGATCATCTCCTCGGCCTGCAGCAGCAGCGGGTCGAGCTTGAAGCTCGGGATCCTGATGCTCCCCGCCGGGCCGAACTGACCCTCCGGCGGCGCGTGCTGGGTCCCTTCCCCCGCCGCGGGGATGCTCTCCTCCCGGGGCGGCGTTGCCGGCTGCCCCGGCGCCCCCCCCCCCGCGCCCGACCGGGGCGCCTCGGGGTCGTGCGCGAGACCGACGGCCGTGCTGCCAGAGGAGGCCGCCTCCCCCAGCTGCCGGATCAGATCCCTGGCGGCGGCGCGTTCCGCCGTCGTGCGCTCCACGCCGGCGGCGGCGACAAGCAG
Organism: Candidatus Rokuibacteriota bacterium; assembly: GCA_031406795.1. Taxonomy (GTDB): domain Bacteria; phylum JAUVQV01; class JAUVQV01; order JAUVQV01; family DATDCY01; genus DATDCY01. The sequence continues at coordinate 6,400 of JANOHV010000019.1, read as the reverse complement.
CGCGATCGCGTCAACCGCGCGATGAAACAAGTCGCCGAGCGCCGGCGACAGGTCGATCTCCTCGCGCTTGAGCGCCGCGAACGTCCCCTCGAGCGCCTGGCAGACGGTCTCGACCTCCCGCAGGCTCACCGACCGGGCGGCCCCCTTGAGGCTGTGCGCCTCGCGGAACACCCGCTCGACCAGCGCCGCCCGTTCCGCCGGCGTCGGCGCCTTCTCCAGTTCGAGCAGGCCGGTGCGCAGCGCCTGCACGTGCTCCTCGGCCTCCACCCGGAAGGTCGCCTGGAGCCGCTTGAGAAAGTCGACTTCGTTCTGATCCATGCAGCGCTCGGACCTGTCAGCCCTTGAACTGCTCGACCAACGTCTTGAGCTTCTGCCCCATCTCGTTCAGGTTGCGCGCCGCGGTCTCCACCTGCGTGGTGCTCGCCGCCGTCTGCGCCCCGGCCTTGTTGATGTTCTCCATCGCCAAGCCAATCTGGTCCATCCCCACCACCTGCTGCTGGCTCGAGGCGACGATCTGCGTCGCGATCTGCACCGCCTCCTGACTGCTCTCGGCCAGCCGCGTGATCGCCTCGCCGGCCAGGGCCGACTGGCGCACGCCCGCCTCAACGGACTTGCTCCCCTGCTCCGTGGCCATCACGGCCGCGCTGGTCGCCCGCTGCACGTCGCTGAGGATGCCGCGCACCTGCAGCGTCGCCTGCTTGGACTGCTCGGCCAGGCTCTTGATCTCCTGTGCCACCACCCCGAAGGCCTTCCCCTGCTCGCCCGCGCGCGTCGCCTCGATCGCCGCGTTGACCGCCAGCAGGTTCGACTGGTCCGCGATGTCGGTCACCGCCGCGATGATCCCGCCGATCGACTGGCTCTGCTCGCTCAGCCGCACGATCGTCGCTGCGATCGAATCCATCTGCGTCCTGATATGCGTCATGCCGGCGACCACCTCGTCGACGGACTTCTGGCCGGCCTGCCCGACCAGGGCGACCCGCTGCGCGCTGTCGGCGACGTTCTTCGCCTTCTGGGAGGAGAGCTGCGCGGCCTGCCGCACCTCCTCGACCGTCGTCGTGGTCTCGCTGATCGCGGTCGCCGTCTCGGCCGTGCCGGTGGCGACCTCGATCGTCGAGGCCAGGATCTCGCTCGCCGTGGAGCCGAGCAGGTTGACCGCCTCTTGAATCTCCGCGGTCGAGCGTCGCAGGTTTTCGACCATCAGGCGAAACGCCCGGCCGAGGGTCCCGATTTCGTCCTGGCGCTGATCCTCGGCCAGTGCGACCGACAGATCGCCGCCGGCAACCTGGGTGGCCAGCTTCGAGATCCCGGCGAGCGGCTGCGCGACGGTCTTGTTGATCAACACCGTCATGAAGACCGCGAACAACAGTGCTGCGCCGGCGCAGCTGACGAAGACCAACTCAACGGCCTTGGCGGCGGCCATGTCGGTGGCGAGCTGCCCATCCGCCACCTTCTCCGTCTTGTCACCAAGTTCCTGGGACAAGGTGCGGATCTTCTCGTAAAGATCCTCCTGCTCGCCAATCCCCATGAGCCGCGCCTCCTCGACGTTGCCGGCATGAATCATGGCGACTTGTTTTTCGCGGTTCTGGTTGTAGCTTGCCAGCATCTCCTTGAGCTGCCGGTACGCGGCCTGATTTTGGGGGTCCGGTTCGATCTTGAGGAGTTTCTCGAGCAGCGCGTCCTGCTGCGCACCGCGATCCCGGATATCCGTCTCGATCTTGTCCCTGGTCGATATTTCCGAGGTGAGTATCAGCTCCAGGACCTTGGCGCGGATATAGTTCAGGTTTGCGCGAAACGTCCTGAGTTCGAGCGCGACCTGGAAGTTGGTGTCGTGCAGCCCCTGCTCCGAGAGGCGGATCGCTTCGAGACCACGGTAGGAGACGACGGTCACCACGGCGAGGAAGAGCCACATCCCGCCGAAGCCGATCAGGACCTTGGTGCGGATCGACAGATCGATGAACCACTTCATGCCGTACTCCTCCTTGTCACGTTCATGCGTCCTTCCTGAAACTCCAAATCTTCCCGGGCGGGGCTCAACCCCGCCCCTGCAACCGTGTCGTTGTTCGTAGGGGAGAGATTCACCCCCGCCCGCAGGCCCTATTCTGCCTCCTGGTGCACGAGCAGCTTCTCGTAATGGAGGATCTTCCTTGCGTCGAGGATGATCACCCGCTCCCCGGTCACCCCCAGCAGGTATTCCGCACCGAGCCCGGCGACGGTCGGGGGCGGCGTCTGAATCGTCTCGTTCGGGATCGCCCGCGCCCCGAGGATCTCGTCGGCCAGGATCCCGAACTCCATCCGCTCGTCGCGCAGGATGATCACCTTGTTGAGCTGCCCGAGGCCCTTCTCCGGCAGCGTGAAGATCTTCTTCAGATCGACGACCGAGAGGATCTGGCCGCGCACGTTGATTAAGCCAAGCACGAACGGCGGCGTCCCGGGCAGCGGCGTGAACTCCTGGAGCTGGCAGATTTCGCGGACGTACGCGGCGCCGATGCCGTAGGTCTCCGCCCCGAGGCGAAACTCGACGATTTCGAGCAACGCCTGCGCGGCGGCGGACGCAGGGGGTTCCAACGCCAGTGCGCGGGCCCGCTCTTTGAGAAGGGCCCGCCGCTCGCGGGTTACTCCGGCTTCGTGGTGAACGGAAGGCATCACGCCTGATCCCCCGCGAGTGCCGCATCCAGCAGCGACTCCTCGTCCAGGGAGAGGAAGGCGTCCAGGTCCGTGATCAGAACCAGGCCTTCCTCCAGTTTGGCAACCCCCTGGAGATACCCCGCAAAGGGGAGCGCGTCCGCGGCGATCACCATCTCACCCGGCGAACATTCATGGACGCCGGCCACGTCGTCGGCTGCCAGTGCCACGAGCCGCCTGGCCGTGCGCGCGATAATGAAGCGGTCGTCCGGGAGCATCTCCCGCGCCGGCAGCCGGAAGCGCCGGCGCATGTCCACCACGGGAATGACCCGCCCCTGGGCGTTGATCGCGCCGAGAACGATCCCCGGCGCTTTCGGTAGAGGCGTGATTTCGACCGCGCGCACGACACGCTCCACCGCGCTGAGCGGCAGGGCATACATCGGCTCGTCCAGAGTGAAAACGAGGATCTGCTGTTTTCCGGTCCCAATCATTGCACTCGTACTGCCTCCCGCGGATCGTGCCTGGTGTTTCCCGTGGCCGCATTCCGGAGCGCTGTTCGATGCTGTTGACTTGTCGCTGTGATTAGGCGCTCATTATCGCATTGTTTCAAGTGAAAACACGCACACCGTGTGGGTTCGGGGGAGCGCAACGAGTGCGCGTGGAGGTCCTAGCGCGGGCGTTTCGCCCGCAAGACTATGGAGGCTTGTCCACGGGAACACATTCTGAATCAGCATCTCTATCGGCTTTGCTAGAGAAAGCTGTTAAAAAAGCGTCGCCCCGCGCGATGATTTTCCGAAGTAGTAGATCAGCCATCGATCGGGGTACCGCCCGACCGGGACCGGGGTGGAACTCGGCACGATCGCCGGACGTCCCTACTCAAGCGCCACCGCCGCGAGGGTGGCGTGCACGATCTGTCTGAGCCGGCCCGCGGTCAGACCCTCGGATTCGGGGAGGATCTCGTCGTCCGGAAGACCGCCGATGAGGAACATTACGTTCTCGAAGCACTTCCTCGCCGCTTTCGCCTTCTTCTGATGCAGCAGCAGGTTGCCAAGCGAAAAATAGGCCAGCACGAAATTCTGGTCGAGATAGATCGACCTCCTGAAGGCGGCAACCGCATCCAGCTTCCGGTCCAGCTCCAGGAGGATGACTGCGGCGAGATACTGCAGGCCGGAATCGGCCTTGTCGCCGGCGATGGCCTCCTCGCAGGTTGCCAACGCCTGGGAGAGGAGTCCCCGGTTGGCGAGCGCGCGGACTTCGGCTGCGCCGGGGCATGGCCTGCCGGCGGCAGGTTTCACGACGGCTTCGGCCAGGGATTCCGGGACCGGGAAGTCGGCAGACGGTGGCGGTGCGGGGCACGAGAAGGATTGTGGCGTCTGCGACGTAACCGGCAAAAAAGATTCCGCGGCGAAGGACGGCTCCGGCGACCGCGGCGCCCGGCGGTCCTCCCCGGTTTCCCGCGGGTCCCCCTGCGATTCCCTGCGGTCACGCCGGTAGAGGATCGCCCCGTGGGAGTGGATCGGCACGAACCGTGGGAAGAGTTCCTGGGAGAGTTCGGTGGCGCTGACCATCATCCAGCCGTCCGGCACGAGAGAGCGAAAGAGGCTCTCGCCGACCTTCCGGACGCGCTCCGGCGAAAAATACATCAGCACATTCCGGCAGAAGATGATGTCCATCGCGTTCGTGTTGTTCACTGGAGAGGGGTAGATGTCTTCGGCCAGGTTCAGGTAGGCGAAGGTGACCATCGAGCGGATTTCCGGCGAGAGCTCGTGTCTCCCGTCTTCACGGCGGGTGAAGTAGCTCTCTTTCAGCCACCGGGGCGAGTTGCGAAACGACCACCCGCCGTAGACGGCTGCCGCCGCCCGGTGCAGAACCAGGGGGTTGATGTCGGTCGCCAGGATGGTGACGTTCCACGTTTTGCGCGCCGGGAGAACCCGGTGCACCGCCATGGCGATCGAGTACGGCTCCTCGCCGGTGGCGCAGCCCGCGCTCCAGATCCGCAACCGCCGCTCGCCCGGCCCACGCGCGCGGATCAACTCCGGCAGGACCCGTCCCTCGAGCGCCTCGAAGACCTGGGGCTCGCGCCAGAAATAGGTTTCGCCGATGGTGAGGTGGCTCGCCAGGATCTCGATCTGTTCCCGGCTCGGCGCGGTCGAGAGCAGCCACTCGACGAACTCCGCGCCCACGGCGTGGCCGAACTGCAGGGCCGCGGCGCCGACCTTCCGTTCCAGCTCGCCCCAGCGCTCGCGGGGAAACTGCAGCGCCATCCGGGAGCTGACGAAGTCGCACAGTCGTGAGAGCTGGCCGGTGTCGAGCGCTGTCGTCACGCCCTTGTGGGGGCTGTTTGGCTCATGATGGCGGCAATTATTCAGGCAAAACTGAGGCACGTCAAGGCGCAATTCCGAAGAACAGGTCGACAGTCGCCCGAAGAGCCACGACGGAAGAAACCGGGCCGCGAGAATACAGACCTGCCTCTACGCCCCATCGCCGGGAAGAGCCCAGTCCTCGCAGGGAACGTACTCGAAATCCACGGACCCGCCGGCAGCAACCGGCGGCGGTCACGCCCGGGGAACATCCCAGAGCGCCAAGTGCATGGGGATGCTCCTGAAGGGCGCGGGCGTCTAGATCCCAGCAGTCCTGATCGTCACATAGACAAAAGGGCGGGCCCCCGTTGCCGGGAACCCGCACCGGATGCAATGCGAAGACGGCGGCCGCAAGCCAGCACCAGCGAAGTGACAGGCGGCGGAGAAGGAACCAGAGGACGACGGCGGAAACTGCGTGCAACATCACATTGACCAGGTGAAAGCCGATGGGGTTGGGTCCCCAGAGGTGGTATTCGATCCAGAATGTGGTGTGAACGAGCGAGTAATACTGCGGCGTAGCCCCCGGCGAAGTCCAGATTCTCCAGCGCCCTGCCAGTTCGCCGCGGGTGGTGATGGCGAGAACGTGGGGGTCGTCGTCCCAAATATATCCGCCTTTCAGGGCCGGAATGTATGCCAGGAAGACCAGCGCCAGCAGGACCAGGGCGCCCTTTATGAGGGAGCTACCTGTGATCCCGGCAGCCGAAAAGTGTGCCACTTCGGCACTCGAAAAGTGTACCACCCCCGAGGCTGGTTAAATCCTAGATCAAGAACCCGCAGATATCATCGCGCATCCTCAAACGCAAGCTCGAGAACATCAGTCGAACCGGGGCCTCATGCGTTTTGGATCTCTTGATAAATCCGATCGCCGATACGCCCGGTGAACACTGGTACTTCAGGCCACCGACCAATCCTCGACGCGAAGTCCGGCCACCTTCTTGAATTCGCGCGTATTGTTCGTGACCACGACGGCATTCAACGCCAGACCATGTGCGGCGATCAGGGTGTCCAGAGGCCCGATCGGGGATCCTGCCGCCTCCAGAGTGGAGCGTACCTTGCCATAGTGCTCCGCCGAAGCGTCATCGAACGGAGCCACCTCGAGCGGGATCGTGAACATCCGCAGGGCCTCGCGATTGCGCTCGGGATGAGCGCTCTTGCTCACGCCGTATTCCAGCTCGGCAAGCGTGATCGAAGAAATCCCGATCTCACCTGGCCGATGCGCGGCGACTTTGTCGAACAGCGTTTGCGAGCGGCTCTTGATCAGGAAGATGCAGGTATTGGTGTCGAGCAGGTACTGGATCACAGCGATTCCCGCTGCTGCGCACGCGGCTGATTCCGCTGTGCCAGGAAATCGTCCGTGAAGTTCGAGAGGCTTTTCTGCAACATCTCCCAGGAGTCCTTGGCCGGCAGCAGCACGACGG
>JANOHV010000254.1:0-3674 GCA_031406795.1 Candidatus Rokuibacteriota bacterium | reverse complement strand
GCGGCCGACCCAGACACCGACGACGGCGCGCGCGGACCAGGCCACCGTCCACGCGTCACGGGAACCGGAGGAGGTGCCGGTCTTCACCGCCGCGGGGAAGGGGAACTCGCTCGGGCCCATGCGCGGGAACCCCGGGAGCCGGGCCATCGGGTCGGAGAGAAAGAGCGTGACCTGCCGCGCGGCGGATTCCGCGAGCACGCGGCGCGGCGGGCGCCTGTCCGGGCCGGCGATCAGGTGCGGTTCGCCGAGCAGGCCGTCGTTCGCCAGAGCCGTCGCGCCGCGCACGAGCGCTTCGAGGCTCACCGGGAGCACGCCGAGCGCCAGCCCCGAGCCGTACACGCGCGCCGGCTTCGATCCGTCGTGCAGACCGAGATCGCGGAAGAACGACCAGGTCTCGTCGAGGCCGACGCGCTCCAGCAGCCGGACCGCCGGGACGTTGCGCGAGTTGGCCAGGGCGAATCGCGGCAGCAGCGGGCCGAGGAACTCCTGGTCGGCATTCTCCACGCCGCCGGGACCGCGCGCGCTGTCGTCGAGAATCGAGGCCGGGGTGATTACCCCGCGTTCCAGCGCGAGGGCGTACAGGAAGGGCTTGAGGGTGCTGCCGGCCGGCCGGGCCACCGCCGCGTAGTCGATGGCGCCGGCGTCCCGCGCATCGAAGTAGCCGGCGGAGCCGACCCAGGCGAGGATCTCGGCGGTGTCGCGATCCAGAACGATCGCCGCGGCGTTTCGCGCGCCCCCTTCCGCGAGTGCCCGCACGGTGGCTGCCGTCAGCCGGGCGACCTCCTGTTGCAGACCCAAATCGATCGTGCTGCGCAAAAGCGGCGGGTTCGGGAGGACCCGCCGGGCCGCGGGGTCGCGGAACTGCGAGGCGAGCCGCAGAATGGGGTGCAGCGCGTCCTCGGGCCGCCGGGGCAGCGGCGGAACGACGATGCCGTCGATCTGGCGCAAGGCCATGTCATGGTCGGCGGGCGCCAGAGCGCCTGTGTCCCGCAGCAGCGCGAGGATGCGCCGGGCACGCGCCAGCGCCCGGGCCCGCCCCGCCGGGAGGTAGGGGTTCATGCGGCCCGGCGCCTGCGGGAGCGCGGTCAGGAACGCGACCTCAGCCCAGCTCAGATCCTCGACCGGCTTGCCCAGGTAGCGCCGGGCGGCATAGCCGATGCCGTGGATGCGGTTGCCGTAGGGCGCGAGCCGCAGATACTGCCCGAGCACCCCATCGCGCCCGTGGCGCGCCGTCAGACCGAGCGCGGCGAGCGCTTCGACGCCCTTGCGCCAGAGCCTGCGCGCGCCGGGCCGCTGCATGCGCGCGACCTGCATCGCGAGCGTGGAGGCGCCGGAGTTGCGGCGGCCGGGACGCAGGTTGCCCCAGGCCGCGCGCACCAGCGCGAGCGGGTCGACGCCGGGGTGCCGGCCGAAGCGCCGGTCCTCGACGGCGATCGTCGCGGCGGCGACCCGCCACGGGATCTGTTCGACCGGCCAGTAGCCGAGATCGTCGCTGCCGGGTGAACCGATCTCGCCGAGGAACTCGCCCCGCCGGCGGCAGCACCGCCGCGGAGAATCGGTGTCCGGGGAGGACGAACGGGCGGGCGCGGGCGCAGTGGACGGCACCTGCCCCCAGACGGCAACGCGGTGATGAATGGACAACGGCACGTTTCTCTGCTCAACTCCCCCCCAGAGCAGGTGAAGACGCATCCGTGCGCTGCAAGAACCTCGCGAGACATCGGTAAGGGGGCGCGATGAAAGTCACCATCGAGTACTGCGTCGTCTGAAACTATCTTCCCCAGGCCGCCAGGCTGGCGGCGGCGATCAAACAGCAATTCAAGTGCCCCGTCGAGTTCGTCCCTGGCGGCAGCGGCGTCTTCGAGGTGTCTGCGGATGGAACAACGCTCTTCTCGAAGAAAAAATCCGTGCGCTTCCCGAAGGAGGAGGAGATCATCAGGGCGCTGAAGAACCTCCCGCCTTGACACCCCCGAGGACGCGGGACTACAAACGAGCTCGTGGGGGACGACAAGGCCGTGGCGGCGCGAAAGACCCGATTGCGCACCGCCGCCTGGCTTGCCGGCGCCTCGGCTGCGGCACTCCTCGCCGTGGCATTCGCGCTCTCGGGACTGGCTGATCCCGCGCCGACGATCCTGCTGCTCGACCGGCGGGGCGAGTTCCTCGGCGAAATCGGCTCTCCCGGCAGCGACGATCTCGGTTACTGGCCGCTGGAGCGGATCCCGCGGCGGGTTGCCGCCGCGACGATCGCCGTCGAAGACCGGCGCTTCGAGCGGCATCCCGGCGTCGACCCGATCGCGCTGGTGCGCGCCGCGTGGGGCAACCTGCGTCCCGGCCGCCGCACTTCGGGCGCCTCCACGCTCGCCATGCAGGTCGCGCGTATGCAGCGGCCCGGCGCACGCACCCTCTGGCGCAAGGGCGTCGAAGCGCTCGCCGCGCTCGGTCTGACGACGCGCCACGGGCGCGATGGCGTGCTCGGGCAGTATCTGAGACTCGCGCCCTACGGCAACCGCATCCACGGCATCGGCTATGCCGCGCGGCGCTACCTGGACAAGCCGGTCGAGGATCTGAGTTGGGCTGAAGTCGCGTTCCTGACCGCGCTCCCGCAGGCGCCGGGCAGGATGAACCCCTACCTCTCGGCGGGGCGGGCACGTGCGCTGGCGCGCGCCCGGCGCATCCTCGCCCTGCTGCGGGATTCGGGAGCCATGGCGCCCGCCGAGCACGAACTGGCGCTGCGCCAGCTCGACGGCATCGTCGTTCCGCCGCTGCCCCGGCGCCCCGAGGAGGCGCTGCACCCCATTCTGCGGCTCGCGTCGCAGTACCGAGACCCGGCGGCCCGGCGCACCCTCCCGAGCCCGCCCCTGGTGCGCAGCACGATCGATCTGGATCTGCAGCGGGAGGTGGCCCGGCTGACGGCGGCCACCGTGCGTTCGCTCGCGGACGCCGGGGCGCGAAATGCGGCGGCGATCGTTCTGGATCGCGCAACCGGCGAGATCCTCGCCTGGGTCGGTTCGGCCGGCTACTTCGCCGCCCACGATGCCGGCGCCATCGACTACGCCGCGGTGGCCCGGCCGGCCGGCAGCACGCTCAAACCATTCCTGTACGCCCTCGCGCTGGAGCGCGGACTCATCACCCCGGCCTCGATCCTCGACGACAGCGCGCGCGGTCCCGGCGGCGTGGAGAACGCCGACCAGGAATTTCTCGGCCCCCTGCTGCCGCGATTCGCCCTGGCCAACTCGCGCAATGTCCCCGCGGTCAGGCTCCTGGAGCGCGTCGGCCTCGACGAGACCTGGTCGTTCTTCCGCGAGCTCGGCCTGCACGACGGATCGAAGCCGGCGAGGGTGTACGGGTCGGGGCTGGCGCTCGGGGTGTTGCCGGTGAGCCTCGAGGCGCTCGTGCGCGCCGCGACGGCTCTCGCAAACGACGGCCTGCTCAGCGAACCGCACCTGATAGTCGGCCGGGACACCCCCGCGCCCCGCCGCGTGCTTGCCGAGTCCGCCGCCCGGCAGGTCACGCTCTTCCTCTCCGACCCGATGGCGCGGCTCCCGGGGTTCCCGCGCATGGGCCCGAGCGAGTTCCCCTTCCCCGCGGCGGTGAAGACCGGCACCTCCTCCGGTTCCCGTGACGCGTGGACGGTGGCCTGGTCCGCGCGCGCCGTCGTCGGTGTCTGGGTCGGCCGC
>JANOHV010000252.1:0-4090 GCA_031406795.1 Candidatus Rokuibacteriota bacterium | reverse complement strand
CCAAAGCTGAAGATGACGTGCAGCCTCAAGATCTTCAGTCCGGTTATGTACCTCATATATGCGTGGCACCGCACGCAACGTAGTTTCGTAAGCGTCGCCTATTCCTGTATTGTTTATCCCGCGCACGCGGAACAGCGAGAGCAGAAACTCGAACTCACACCTTTCCTGTGCCTTTGCGAAAGCTTTGTCCAAGGCAGTGACATAACGAGGCATCGCTTCCGTGTAGGAAGGATGGAACTTGTTAAGAGCGACTTTGTCTGCTTCATCAAGTCTAAGTTCCCAAGATCCATCGCTATTACGGAGCAATGGCATACTCATTACCTGCATGATCATCACTCATAGGAAACCTCCTGCCGCGAGCCGAACTGTCCACATTCTCCTGAGTAGCCATGTCGGTGGTTCTTCCATCCACTAGGGAGACATTCTTCTGGACTAAGAGAGCTTTGTCAAAGCGTAGGCACTAATAAGCCGACGAGCAACTTGCGTATTCCGGGGCAAGCCGGCCACTGATTCCGTTCGAAAGCGGCCACCCATTCCGGTGGAAGCCGGCCGCCGATTCCGTTGCAAAGCGGCCGCCGATTCCGGTGGGAAGCCGGCCACTTTTTCGTGGTCGAGCGGAATCAGTGGCCGGAATCAAACGGAATGGGAATTGAGACAAGAGTAAGGAGCAAAGCAGACGCTGGGTAAACATTCAACGCGCGGTACTCTGGGCCTCTTCCAACCAAGAGGAGATTCGGATGCCAGCAGAGAGGTTACCTATGCGAAGGATCAAAGAGATTCTGCGGTTGAAGTGGGGTTGCGGGTTTGGGGACAGACAGGTCGCCAAGAGTTGCGGGATTGCCCGCAGCACCGTCGGGGAGTACTTGCGGCGAGCGCAGAAAGCTGGTTTGTCGTGGCCGCTGCCTGAGGAACTGACTGAGACCCGGATCGAGCAGTTGTTGTTTCCGCCACCGTCGGTCATCGCGACCGCGGACCGGCCATTGCCGATCTGGGCCGATGTGTACCACGAGCTTCGTCGCAAGAAAAACGTAACCCTGGCTCTGCTCTGGGAGGAATACAAGGAGCAGTGCCCGCAAGGATTTCAGTACAGCTGGTATTGCGATCTGTACCGGGCCTGGGCCGGCAAGCTGCATCTGTGGATGCGCCAAGAGCACAAGGCCGGCGAAAAGCTCTTCGTTGATTACTGCGGCCAGACCGTACCGATCACTGACCCGGCTGACGGTACCGTGCACGAGGCAGCGGTATTCGTTGCCGTCCTGGGGGCCTCCAGCTACGCCTACGCCGAGGCGACTCGGACGCAGCAACTGCCGGACTGGATCAACTCGCATGTGCGCGCCTTTGCCTTTATTGGCGGGGTGACCGAGTTGGTCGCCCATGACAATTTGAAAAACGGCGTGACGACTCCCTGTTGGTACGAGCCGGAGGGCAACCAGACGTACCTGAACATGCTGGCACATTACGGCACGGCATCGCTGCCCGGACGTGTGCGCCATCCCCGGGACCAGGCCAAGGTCGAAGCCGGTGTACAAATCGTCCAGCGCTGGATTTTGGCGCGCCTGCGCAACCGGAAGTTTTTCAGTCTTGCCGAACTCAACACCGAGATCCGCAGATTGCTCGAAAATCTGAACCAGCGCGCCTTCAAGAAACTGCCGGGATCACGGCGATCTCAGTTCGAGACTCTGGACCGACCGGCGCTCAAGCCCTTGCCGCTGGAGCCCTATGTTTATTCTGAATGGATGAAGGCGAGGGTGCAGCTGAACTATCACATCGAGGTGGAGCGACACTTCTACAGCGTCCCCTATCAGCTCTACAAGCAGGTTCTGGAAGTGCGTTTGACAGCACAGACGATGGAGTGCTTGCACAAAGGGCAGCGCGTCGCCAGCCACCTGCGCAGCTATTTGCCGTTCAAGTACACCACGGTGACCGAACACATGCCCCCAGCGCATCGACACCAGGCCGAGTGGACACCGGAGCGGCTGGCCAAGTGGGCTCGGCAGTCCGGCCCGCAGACGATGAAGCTTGTCGAGGCCATCATGGAGTCGCGCCTGCATCCTCAGCAGGGATTTCGGGCCTGTGTGGGCGTGATGCGCCTGGGCAAAGCCTATAGCGCTGAGCGTCTGGAAGCCGCCTGCGGCCGGGCATTGCGACTTGAGGCAATCAGCTACAAGAGCATCAAGTCCATCCTGAAAAGCGGTCTGGATCGCCAGCCGGTCCCGGTGAGCACGCCGGCGGCGGCGCCGATCAACCATCCCAATATCCGCGGCAGCGAGTACTTTCATGGAGGCGGATCATGCTGACACATCCGACTTCGGAGAAACTGCAGGCCTTGCGGCTGCTCGGCATGGTCAAGGCGTTGGATGAACAGCGACGAATGCCCGAGATCCAGGATCTGGGCTTCGAAGAGCGCCTCGGACTGCTGGTGGACCGGGAGGAGACCGAACGGGACAATCGCCGTCTGAGTTCACGTTTGCGAAAGGCTAAATTCCGCCTCGAGGCTGCGGTGGAAGACATCGCCTATCGCCCTGCCCGGGGCTTGGACAAGTCCCTGATGCTCGCATTGTCCTCCTGCCGGTGGGTCGACGAACATCTCAACATTCTCGTCACCGGCGCGACCGGCTTGGGAAAAAGCTACATCGCGTGCGCCTTGGCCCAGAAAGCTTGCAGGGAGGGCCACTCGGCCCTCTACTTTCGTCTCCCGCGGCTGCTGCAAGAACTCGGTCTTGCCCGGGTCGACGGCCGCTACGGCAAACTGTTGGCTACCCTCGCCAAGACCGACGTCGTGGTCCTGGATGATTTGGGGCTTGGCCCCCTGACCGATGAACAGCGCCGTGACCTACTGGAAATGTTCGATGACCGACACGGCAATCGCTCCACCATTGTCACCAGTCAACTCCCCGTGAAACACTGGCATGAAGCCCTCGGCGATCCCACCCTTGCAGACGCCATCCTGGATCGCCTCGTCCACAACGCCCACAGGATCCCTCTGGAAGGAGAATCGATGCGCAAAAGATTAAAAACTTGACCCCAAGGCGGCCACCAAGGTAAGAAATCAACAACCAGCGTCGCTTCGCTCCGACGGGTGGCCGCCTTCCTCCGGTTTAGGCGGCCGCTTTCCTCCGGAACAAGCGGCCGGATTCACCGGAATGCGCACAACTTTCTGGCGAGTCGTTGCCCGCCCCCTTTCTGCCACTATCCTGGCCTTGCGGTATCGCTACGGCAGCATCATCCGGGAACAAACCTTCCTCCGCATTTGTCATTGGGTGGGTGAACGATGCGGATTGCCCGGCAGCTCAGGCTTGTTGTTTCTAACGTAGGGCATGTTGAAGCCGTAGCCGGTGACCATCACGGTGTTCTTCGGGAAGTAGAGCTTGACCATCTTGCGGATGCAGTTGTCGCGCACTCCCCGGGGATGTCGCCCTTCTTGAGCTTGCCGAGCAGCATGCGGATCAGGATGCCGTCGGCCTCCTCGGCCTCCCTCGCCATCTTGCACAGCTCCTCGTGGGCGCGGTGCATCAGGTTACGGGTCTGGAACGAGACGACCTTGTGGCAGCCGCGCTCGGTGATTTCGTTACGGATTGAGGTAGCGGTGCGGAAGGTGTCGGGGAAGTCCGCTTCCCGGCGCTGTCGAGGAAGGACCGGGAAGACCTGCGCTTCATCGCGAAGAACGCCCACCTGGTTGGCCTCTCCTTCGTGCAACGGACCGAGGACATATTCGACCTCCAAAGCCAGCTGCGACGTCTTGGCCGCCCCGACCTCGGCGTCATCCTCAAGATCGAGACCCGGCGCGGGTTCGAGATGCTCCCCGACCTGCTCCTTGCGGCGATGCACGGACCCGCGGTCGGCGTCATGATCGCCCGCGGGGACCTCGCCGTGGAGTGCGGGTACGAGCGGCTCGCCGAGGTCCAGGAGGAGATCCTCTGGCTCTGCGAGGCCGCGCACCTCCCGGTGGTCTGGGCGACGCAGGTCCTCGACGGGCTGGCGCGGACCGGCACCCCCTCCCGGGCCGAAATCACCGACGCCGCGATGGGCGAGCGCGCCGAGTGCGTCATGCTCAACAAGGGTCCCCATATCCTCGAGGCGATGCGGGTTC
>JANOHV010000247.1:0-18941 GCA_031406795.1 Candidatus Rokuibacteriota bacterium | reverse complement strand
AACGTGCGCTCGTCGATGCGCGTGCCCTTGATCACGCCGTAGTCGCTGATGCCCGGGCCCGTGACGCGCTGCACCGCGAGCACGGGGCCGCCGTGCTTCTTGAAGGCCCGCATCAGCTGCTTGAGCACGGGCACCCGGGCGCGGATGATGTCGTCGCCGAGCAGGACGGCGAAGGGGTCGTTGCCGACCAGGTTGCGCGCGCAGAGGATCGCGTGGCCGAGGCCGAGCGGCTCGCCCTGGCGCACGTAGGAGAAGTTCGCCAGCTGGGTGATCTTGCGGACTTCCTCGAGCAGCTTGCGGTTGCCCTTCTTGTCGAGGGTGTGTTCGAGTTCGAAGATGGTGTCGAAGTGGTCCTCGATGGCGCGCTTGCCGCGGCCGGTCACGAAGATCGCATCGGTGATCCCCGACAGGTGCGCCTCTTCGACCACGTACTGGATCAACGGCTTGTCGACGAGCGGGAGCATCTCCTTCGGGGAGGCCTTGGTCGCCGGGAGAAATCGCGTTCCGAGCCCGCCCACGGGAAACACAGCCTTCACAATGCTGCTCATGAAACCCTCCATGGTGACGACGCGTTCGGCGCTCCGACAAGCGTGGAGTACCGCGATGGCTTCCATGGTAGGCGGGGAGGGGCGGGGTCGTCAAGGATCCGGACGACGTTCCTGCACGGACTACGGGGTCCTGCCTGCCACCCCGCCGCTGGGGTGGTCGCTGCGGACCACCATCGACTCGACCATTCGCCCTCTCGTCGATGGTCGCTGGCTGTCTTGGTGCTCACGGTCTCGTTCGGCATGCGATCGGATCGCGTGCCGGAGAAGCCACGCTGGTACTTCCTCATTGGCCTCGCGCCGCTCACCCGCTGGAGACCTCCCCTCCGCGCCACCCCTCCGTCCAGTGCGTCCCTGAAGCGACAAGCTCCCCGGGGAGTTGAACTTGACACCTACGGTCTTCGCCACGAGAATCGGCCGCATCAGGGCTGAAACACCGTCAGTTGGGTCTACTCGGCGGAGGGCGACCGTGCGGGTCGCGGAAGGAAATTCTTATGGGCGCCAGTAGCCGATCCTCCGTGGTGCCCCGCTCGAGCGAACTGACGGACGCGGAGCCGGCGGCCGGCGCGCGGGGACCGGCCCGGCGGCGCGCACCCGGGCTGCTGCCGGCGCTGCTGCTGGCCGTCTGCGTCGGGGCGGTGACGCTCGACGGCGGGTTTGTCTTCGACGACCGGGCGGCGATCCTCGAAAACCCGATCGTCCAGGGCGACGTCGGCGTGCTCGACGCCTTCCGCAGCTCCGTCTGGGGCGAGCCGCTCGCCGCCGGTGGGATCTCCTCTTACCGGCCCCTCTCGCCCCTGCTCTGGCGCGCGGTCTGGCGCGTCTTCCCCGACGAGGCCGCGGCGTACCGCCTGCTCTCGCTGGCGCTCCACGCCCTCGCCGTCGTCCTGTTCTGGCGTCTGGGCCGCGCGCTTCACGCGCCCGACGGTGCGCTCGCCGCCGCCGCGGCGCTCTTCGCGGTGCACCCGGCCCACGCCGAGGCCGTGGGCGGGATCGTCGGTCAGTCCGACATCCTCGCGGCCTGCCTCGGTCTCCTCGCGCTTGAGGTTTGCGTCCGCGCCGGCAGGTTTCCCGGCAGCCTCGGCGCGGCGGTGCTCCTCGCTGGCTGCCTGGTCAAGGAGTCGGCGGTCGTGTTCGGGGCGGGGGCCCTCGTGCTGATCGCGTTCCGGGACGAGCCGCTCGGGCGCAGGGCGCGTTCGGCCGCCGTCGTGCTGGCGGTCTGCGCCGCTTTCGTGATCGCCCAACTCTCGCTTCCGCGCTCGACGGTGCACTGGAACAACAGCCTGTCCTACACGGCCGAGGGCTGGCAGCGGCCGGCGCTCGGCGCGCACCTCGTGGGCCGGGCCGCGGCGCTGCTGTCGGTCCCGGCCGGCCTCTCCCCGGTGCACGGCTACGCGGCGATCGATCTGAGCGGACGCACGCTCGGCCCGTACGCGCTGCTCGGCCTCGTGGCGCTCGCCGGGCTGGTCGCGGGGGTCGTCGTGGCGGCGCGCCGGCGGGAGCGGACCACCCTGCTGGCGCTGGTCCTGCTCGCGGGCCCGCTCGTTCAGGTCTCCGGATTTCCCGTGCGGATGCCGACGGACCTGCCCGAGAGGCTCCTCTACCCCGCGACGATGGCCGTCGGCGCGCTGGCGGCCGGCGTGCTGTGGCGCTGGGCTTCGGACCGCGTGCGGCGGCCGGCAGCGACGGCGCTCGTTGCGATTCTCTTCGGCGCGGGCGTCCTCGCCCAACGGCCCTGGCACGCCGAGGCTGCCCTGTGGGAACACGCGGTGCGGGTGGAGCCGAAGGCGATCCGGGGTCAGATGAACCTCTCATTCGCGCTCGACGCACGGGGTCGGCTCGCGGAGGCGGCCTGGCACCGGCTGCTTGCCGCCTGGATCAACGATCGCTATCCCCGGCCGGTGGCGTGGGGCCCGTGGAGCGGCTGGAGCGTGAGTTCGAGCCGCTGGCCAGAATCGTCGAGGACCCGGCGCGGCTGCAGCCGGCCGAACCCTGCCGGCTGGTGGACGGGGTTCTCGGCGTCTACCAGCGAACGCTGCCGGAGTTCGCGGGACGGGCCGGATTGCTTTACGCGAGGCGCTATCCCGCGTGTTTCCCGCCGGGCCCCTGAAGATCGCTTTTCGAGGCGGAATACCTCCTGAGCAGTTACCATTAAAGTTTGAACGACGACTCCATGAGCGGTTGGGCTGATTTGTGGCGGTCGCGTAATCCCTAGATATTACGGCGGGATTCCATTTTGGTTCTTGACAGCCAATGTTGGAGCATGCAACGATTTCGGCGTTTTTCGCCAGGATCCGCTGATCGACAGCGAACGGGAGTTCACGCACGCAGGGGGGATGCAGATGCAGAGAGCTTCGGCAGCACGCGGGGCGCGCAACGCTCCAATGTTTCGCGCCTGGACCATGTTCGCCATCGCCGCTCTGATCGCGGCGGTCGGGGCTCTGTGGCCGGCGCCGGCGTCCGCCCTGGACCGCACGGATTGCTTCGGGTGCCACGACGGAACCGAGGGCCCTACGGTCGACGAGAAACTCTTCGACCAGACCGTCCACGCCGACGTGGACTGCACTGAGTGCCACGGCGACATCAAGGATGTGCCGCACGACGCGCCGCTGAAGAAGGTCGAGTGTTCGCAGTGCCACGACAAGGTGGACGCGATCTACGCGAAGAGCATCCACGGCACGAAGAAGGCGGCCGGCAACAAGTTCGTCGCCTCCTGCACCAACTGCCACGGGATGCACAACATCTTCCCGCCGAACGACGCGCGCTCCCAGGTCTACCCGCTGAACCTCCCGGAGACCTGCGGGAAGTGTCACGGCAACCTGGAGTTGATCAAGAAGGCCAACATCAACGTTCCCGAAGAGGACATGGGGCCGGGCATCGCGCCGGACCCGTACAGCCGCTACAAGCAGAGCATCCACGGCCAGGCGGTTCTGAAGTCCGGGCTCGTCGTCTCGGCGGTCTGCAACGATTGTCACGGCACGCACGACATCCTGCCGCACACCGACCCGAAGTCCAGGATCAACCACGACAACATCCGCACGACCTGCGGCGGCTGCCACAGCGGCGTGCTCGCCCAGTTCAATGAAAGCGTGCACGGCAAGGCGCTGAGCAGCGGGGCGAAGCTCCCCAACGGGAAGAGCGCGCCCACCTGCACGGTCTGCCACCACTCGCACAGCATCGTGCGGATCTCCGGCGACGACTGGAAGCTGCACAACCTGAACGAGTGCGGCACCTGCCACTCCGACCGGCTGGACACCTACCGGGAGACGTACCACGGGCAGGTCACGGCCCTGGGCTACGCCAAGGTCGCCCGCTGCAGCGACTGCCACGGCTCGCACAACATCCTGCCGGACAAGGACCCGAAGTCGACGCTGGCCGCCGGGGCGAACAAGGTCAAGACCTGCCAGAAGTGCCACCCGGGCGCCAACGAGAACTTCACGAAATACCAGCCCCACGGCGACCACAAGGACCGCAAGAACTACCCGATTCTCTTCTACGTCTACTACGGGATGACCGGGCTGCTCTTCGGCACCTTCGGCTTCTTCGGCCTGCACACGCTGCTCTGGCTGCTGCGCTCGCTCAAGGAGAAACAGAAGGCGCCGCCGCTGAAGATGACCGAGGAGAAGATGGTCTGGCGCTTCCGCCTCTTCGAGCGCACGCTGCATTTCCTGGTGATCGTCAGTTTCCTGACGCTGGCCATGACGGGCATCCCGCTGAAGTTCAGCTACACGCCCTGGGCGAAGACCATCGCTTCGTATCTCGGCGGCTTCCAGACCGCCGGCTACCTGCACCGGCTGATGGGCATCGTGACCTTCATCTACTTCGCGCTGCACCTGGGCAGCCTGTTCCGCCGCGTGCTCAGGGGCGAAAAGGGGCTGTTCTGGGGGCCGGGTTCGATGGTGC
Organism: Candidatus Rokuibacteriota bacterium; assembly: GCA_031406795.1. GTDB lineage: Bacteria > JAUVQV01 > JAUVQV01 > JAUVQV01 > DATDCY01 > DATDCY01. Next base: position 14,493 of record JANOHV010000247.1, on the reverse strand, counting down.
CCCAGCTCAAGGACGCGGAGGACATGATCGGCCAGATCAAGTGGTTCTTCGGCATGGGGCCGCGCCCGAAGTTCGACCGGTACACCTACTGGGAGAAGTTCGATTACTGGGCGGTATTCTGGGGAGTCGGGATGATCGGGGTTTCGGGGCTCGTGCTCTGGTTCCCGGCGTTCGCCGCGAAGCTGCTGCCGGGCTGGGCATTCAACGTGGCGATGATCATCCACTCCGACGAGGCGCTGCTCGCGACCGGGTTCATCTTCTCGATCCACTTCTTCAACAGCCATCTGCGGCCGGAGAAGTTCCCGATGGACTTCGTGATCTTCACCGGTCGGGTGCACGTGGACGAGCTCAAGCACGAGCGGCCGCTGGAGTACGAGCGGCTCAAGGCCTCCGGGGAGCTGGAGAGGGAGATGGGGATGCACGTGCTGCCCTGGCAGTACACGGCCGCCCGGATCTTCGGGATGGTCGCGCTCTGCATCGGCCTGGCCCTGCTGCTGCTGATGCTCTCGGTCTGGGTCTTCCACTGGAAGTAACGCGTTTCGCCTAGCACGGGCCGGCGCGGGGCAACCCGCGCCGGCCATTTTCGTTACGGCCGCTGAAAAGGGCCCATCTGCGGCGTTGCCCTCCTCGCGGCTCCCTGCGGCGGGCACGAGCCCGCCTCAGTCGCAGCTTCGGGGGGCGCCTTGCACCTGGACCCTTTTGAGCAGCCTCTCCGCTACCGGGAACCGTCGCTTGACGGGTTGCCGGGAACTCTGTTCAATGCGACAGCATCAAAGTCAGGAATCGACAGGGGAGGGGAGCGCTTGATCATGGCATTCGCGAGGTTCGTTCGGCAGCGATGGGCGGCCGTGCCGCTCGTTGCCTTGCTCTGCTGCGGATTCGACGCGGCAACAGTTTCCGTGGCCGCCGCGGGGGAGATGAGCGACCTGGAGTCGCGGGTCGTCGAGGAGACGCTGCCCAACGGCATGCGGGTGATCGTCCTGCCGCGTCATCAGTCCCCCACCGTCTCGCTCTCGATGCAGTTTCGCGTCGGCGCGGCGCAGGAGGCCGAGGGCGCCAGCGGCCTCGCGCACCTGCTCGAGCACATGATGTTCAAGGGCACGCGCACGCTCGGGACGCGCGACTGGGCGGCCGAGCGCCCGCTGCTCGAGCGGATCGAGGCGATCGTCGACGAACTGGACGCCGAGCGCCGCAAGGGTCCCGGGGGCGATGCGGCGCGGCTCGCCGCTCTCGAGGCCGGCCTGGCCGCCGCGCAGCAGGCGGCGCGGGCGCTCGTCGTCAAGGACGAGATCGACGCAATCTACACCGCCAACGGGTCCCAGGACTTCAACGCCAGCACCGGCGTCGACATCACCACCTACAAGATCAGCCTGCCCGCCAACCGGCTGCCGCTGTGGGCGCGCATCGAATCGGAGCGGCTGCGCGCGCCGGTCATGCGCGAGTTCTACTCGGAGCGCGAGGTCGTCCGCGAAGAGCGCCGGCAGAGCTACGAGAGCGACCCGTCGCGCAAGCTCATGGAATTGTTCTTCGCCTCGGCTTTCATTGCGCACCCCTACCGCCGGCCGGTCATCGGCTGGGACGGGGACGTGCAGTACCTGCGGGCGGCGAGCGCCGAGCGCTTCTTCCGCACCTGGTACGCCCCGAACAACACCGTGCTCGCCGCGGTCGGCGACGTGGATCCGCCCGCTTTCCTCGCGCTCGTGCGTGCGGCCTTCGGCCCGATTCCCGCGCAGGCGCTGCCCGCGGAGACGGCGACGCCCGAGCCCGAGCAAAGCGGCGAACGCCGCGTCACGCTCGCGAGCGACGCCCGGCCGGAGCTGATGATCGGGTATCACAAGCCGACGCTGCCGACGTCCGAGGACTACGTGTTCGATCTCATCGACGGGTTGCTGACCGCCGGCCGCACCTCGCGGCTCTACCGGCGGCTCGTTGAGGAGGCGCAGGTCGCGGTCAGCGTCTCCACGGTCAACGGCTACCCCGGCGGCCGCTACCCGAATCTCTTCACGATCATGGCCACGCCGCGAGCGCCGCACACCGCGGCCGACGTCGAGGCCGGGATCGACGCCGAGCTGACGCGGCTGATCGCCGAGCCGGCGGCGGCCGAGGAGATCGCGCGGGTGAAGAACCAGCTGCGCGCCGATCTGGTGCGCGGGCTGCAGTCGAACGAGGGGCTGGCTTCGGCGCTCGCCTACTACGAGACGCTGGCCGGCGACTGGCGCTATCTGACGACGCACCTGGCGCAGCTCGAGGCGATCACCCCGGCGGACATCCAGGCGGTCGCGGCGAAGTACCTGCGCAAGGAGAACAGGACCGTCGCGGTGATCGAGACGAGGAAGGAGACTCCCGATGACGTTCGCCGATAGGGGTGCATCTGGCCCGCGGGAGGGGGTGAACCCCTCCCCTACGCCTGGACATTTCCATCGTAGGGGCGGGGTTGATCCCCGCCCGGCACTCCCCGGTACGCCTGGACATTTCCATCGTAGGGGCGGGGTTGATCCCCGCCCGGCTGTTCCTGGTGGCGCGCCCTGCAGATGGACCCTATTGACCAGCCTCCCCGTTCAATTCCTGCTGGCCGTGTTGTTGTTATTCGCGCAGGGTGGCTGCGCCAGCGGCCCCGCGGCGGGCGACCCGCGCACGATGCGCTTCCCGACGCTGCCGCTCGCGCCGCCGCAGCCGAAGCGCGTCGTGCTCGAGAACGGGCTCGTGCTGTTCCTGCTGCGCGACCCCGAAGTGCCGCTGGTCACCGTGCAGGCGCTCGTGCGCACCGGCGGGGTCCTGGAGCCGGCGAACAAGGTCGATCTCGCCGAGATTACCGGGCGCGTGATGCGCACCGGCGGCACGGCGCGCCACACCGGCCAGCAGCTCAACGTAGTGCTCGAATCGCTGGGGGCCAGCCTCGAGACGGGCATCGGCCGGCAATCCGGCAGCGCCTCCCTCTCCGTGCTCGCACCCGACGTGGCCGTCGGGATCGAGTTGCTCGCGGAGGTGCTGCGCACGCCCGTCTTCGACCCCGGCGAGGTCGAACGGGTCAAGCGGCGAAAGATCGAGGAGATCAGGCGGGGCAACGACGAGCCGGACGCCATCGCCTTTCGCGAGTTCCGGACTGCCGTCTACGGCGACGACCCGCGCGGCCGCCAGTCCTCCCCCGAGATGGCCGCCGCGATCACCCGGGAGGATCTCGTCGACTTTCACGCGCGCTCGTATTTCCCCGAGCGCACCATGCTCGGGATCAGCGGGCTCTTCGATGAAGCGGAACTGCTCGCCCTCGTGCGCCGTCATTTCGGCGACTGGCGGCCCGCGGGAGCGCCGGCCCCGCCCTTCCCGGTGCCGACGCGGCCGCCGCAGGCGGGCGTCTTTCTCGCCGCCAAGGAAGTGCCCCAGGCGACGCTGATCATGGGGCACCTGGCGCCGCCGAAGGACTCGGCCGATTACTTCGCCTTTTCGGTCCTCGACTACATCCTCGGCGGTGCCGGCTTTACCTCACGGCTGATGAGCGAGATCCGCTCCGACCGCGGGCTCGCGTACAGTGTCGGGAGTTTCTACCGCGCCGAGGTCGGTTACGGTGTCTTCGGCGCATACTGCATGACCAAGTGCGCGAGCGCGCTGGAGGCGGCGCGGCTGATGCGCGGCATCATCGAGCGCATCCGCGCCGAGGGGGCGAGTGCGGAGGAGTTGCGCCGGGCCAAGGACGCGATCGTGAACAACCTGATCTTCTCGGTCGACGGCACCCGCGAAGCCGTCGCGCTGCGGATGGGCTTTGCCTACGACGGCCTCCCCGACGATTTCCTCGAACGCTATCGCGACCGGGTCGAGGCGGTCACGCTCGAGGAGGTGCGCAGCGCCGCGGAACGCCTGCTGCACCCGGGCGCGCTGTCGATGGTCGTGGTCGGCGAGGATGCGGCGCTGACGGGCTTTGGTGAGTTTGGCCCGGTGCAGCGGATCACCCTGAGACGATACTAACCGCGCCCCTGCCGTTCTGAGACGGCGTGCGCCCTCGGGCGGGGATGAACCCCGCCCCTACGATTTGTTCCCGTTGATCGTGAAGGTGCTCGTGAACGTGACCGGTGACTTGAGCGTCAGCCCCACCGAGCAGTAGGTCGACTCCGAGAGTTCGATCGCGCGGCGCACCGCCTCCGGGTCGACGCCCGCCCCGCTGACCCGGTACTCCACCGTCATCGCGGTGAACCGTTTCGGGTGGCCCGACGCCTGATCGGCGTGCACGACGACCTCCAGCCCGGTCACCGGCTGCCGCTTCTTGCTGAGGATGGAGATCACGTCCATGCCGGTGCAGCCCGCCAGTCCGATCAGCAGCAGTTCGCTCGGGCGCACCGCGCTGTTCCCGCCGCCGGCATCCGCCCCGGCGTCCATCACGACCGCGTGGCCGGAGTCGGCCTGGCCGACGAACTGCATGCCACTGCAGAAGGTCACTTTCGCATCCATCGTTCTTCCTCCGTCTGTCGCGTGCTTGCCGGCCCGCCGTCCGTTTGCAGCCGGGTGTAGTGTAGCGCCGGGGGCAGCGATCAAGCAACGCTTGCAGCGAGCAGCGCGGTCCGATATGAGCCACGACACCCGAAAAACAAGTCCAGGCAACAAGCCTGCCTCAACTGATCCGCGCGTTACGCGCGGATTTGGGGTCGGGAGGGGCGTTTGACAGGGCCGCGGAATGGCCGTAAAATCTTAAAATTCAAGTGTTTCCCGCATTCGGGGAGGGGCGACGGGTGGGTTGCAGGCGATGGGCTTTGACGGCGATGCTGCCCGTTCTGCTCGCCGGTGCCGCGCCGGCGCGGGCGGTGGTTGCCGATGAACTGCTGCACGACACCCCGCGCACGCGCGAAATGCTCAAGGACGAAACCGCCTCCTCGGTCATTCCGACCCGTGCGGAAGCGCCGGGAACGGTCGCCGCCGGCCGCGGCGATTTCGAGTCGGCGTGGCTGGCGCGGGAGAAATTTCTCCAGCTCGGCGAGACCGAGAAGGCGCAGCAGCAACTGCAACTTCTCTGGGAGCAGGCGCTCGTCCGCGGCGTGCACAACCTGCCCGAGTACGGGGCCGTCCTCGTGCGCGAAGCCGAGCGGCGCATGGGGAGCGGGAACCACGATCAGGCGGCCAAGGCCCTGGGCTGGGCCCGTCGGCTGGCCCCCGACGAACTGCCGGTGTACGTGACATCGGCCGTGCTCGCCTTTCGCCGCAACCCATTCAACCCGATACCGGTCTGGGAGGAAATCACGAGCGGCTTCCGCGCCGTCGGGCGCAGCTTCCGGCTGCAGGTCTGGCTGCGCGCCAACCTGCTCGGGACGCTCGCCAGCGGCCTGGCGTTCTTCTTCGCGGTCGCCGTTTCCGTCGCCGCGATCGCCGCGGCCCCGCGGCTCGCGCACGATATCCGCGAGGCGCTGGGCTTCGGTTCGCCGCGCGTGCGCACGCTGCTCGCCTGGGGCGCGTTGGCCCTGCCGGCACTCGTCGGGCTCTCGCCCTGGTGGTGGGTCATCGTCGCGGCGCTGCTGCTCTGGCCATACTTCACCGTGCCGGCCCGCTGTCTCGCCGCGGCGGGTGCGGCCTTCCTGCTGGTACTGCCGATCGCGGTGCGGGAGCGCGCGGCATTGCTGACCCTCTCCGAACGTCCGCTGCTGGCGGCGGTTGTGCAGGTGCGCGAGGGGAACTGGAGCAACGCCGATTACGAAATCCTCAAGGCCGAGGCCGACCGCGGCACCGCCGGCGTGCCCGGGGTGAGCGCGCTGGGGCTGGCCGCCCGCCACCTCGGGCGCCTGGACGAGGCCGAGGCGGCACTGCGCGCCGGGCTGCAGGCGGCGCCGGGAAACGCCGTGCTCTGGCTCAACCTGGGGAACGTCGCCTTCGCGCGTCAGGACGTCGCCGGGGCGATCACGAACTACGCCAAGGCCGCGGAGCTCGCACCCCGCCTCTTTGCGCCGCACCACAACCTGGGCATCGCCTACCGCGAGGGGTTTCAGTTCGCCGAGAGCGAGGCCGCAACCCGCCGCGCCGGAGAACTCGACCCGGATTCCGCCGCGTTCTACGCGGGGCTGGACACCACACGCCTCAAGGGGTACACCGTGGACGGACTCCCCCGGACCCAGGAGCTCTGGGCCCTGGCCCGGGCGCGGGGCGAGGAACAGTCGGCGGCGACGGATCATCTGTGGGGGGCGCTGATGCTCGGCGCGCCGATCGAGGCCTGGCCGGCCGTCATCGGGGTGCTCGCGCTGCTCGGGGCGGGTTTCGGCGCCTGGCGGCTCAAGCGCGGGACGGCCACCGCGTGCCGCCGCTGCGGCCGGGTCTACTGCCCGCGCTGTCAGCCCGGCCGGCGCGGCGAACTCTGTTCGCAGTGCCACCACATTTTCGTCAAGAAAGAGGGGGTCGACGCCCGGGTGCGCGTCCAGAAGATGGGCGACATCAAGTCGCGGGAGCGGCTGCTCCGGATCCGCCACATCTCCTGCGCGGTGTTCGCCCCCGGGGCCGGCCACCTCTCGAGCGGCCGGTTCTGGCCCGGGGTGCTGCTGCTGCTGCCCGCCTCGTTCTTCGAGGCCCGGGTGCTGCTCGGTCACGGTGAGTTTCCCTCACCGTGGAGCCTCGGGAGCGCCGCCTCCTCCTGGTTCGTCGGTGTCGGCGTCGTCGGGTTCGCAGCGCTCTGGCTGTTGAGTCTGTGGCTCACCATCCGCTTCGACGACTAGCAGGCAGCTGAAAATGACCCATCTGCGCGCGCCTTGCACCTGGGCCATTTTGAGCAGCCTGCCGGGGCAGGAAACGGAAATTGAAGATCAAAGTGGATGTAACAGGGGGATTCGCTACCGAAGGCGATCAGCCCGTACGGGAATGGCGTTGTGAATATGAATGATGGGGGAGGTTGCTCAAAAGGGTCCAGATGCAAGGCGGGTGAGTATCCGGCGACTGAGGCGGGCTGGTGCCCGCCGCAGGGAACCGGTGCGAACCCAACGCCGCAGATGGGCTCTTTTCAGCGACCGAGTGAACAATGGCATTAGAAGGGACGTTCAAGGACTTCGGGCTGGCGGACATCTTCCAGCTGATCGGCCTGCAGAAGAAGACCGGGGTGTTCACCGTGCGCGGCGAGGGCGGACGGCTCGTCACCGTCTCGTTCGAGAAGGGCATGGTCATGTTCGCCGACGAATTCCAGCGCACCGAGGCCGAGCGCCTCGGCAGCGTGCTGCTGCGCACCCGTCTGGTGAGCAAGGAGCAGCTCGAGCGGGCGATGGAGGTGCAGAAGGCCACCTCACAGCGGCTCGGACACATCCTCGTCGGGCAGCAGCTCATCTCGCAGCAGGCGCTCTCCCAGGCCCTCCAGCTCCAGGTCAAGGAGACCGTCTACCGGCTCTTCCGCTGGAAGGAAGGGAGCTTCCACTTCAGCCCCGAGCCGGTGGTGTTCGACCGGGAGATCTACACCCCCATCCCCGCGGAGTTCGTGCTGATGGAGGGGACCCGGATGATCGACGAGTGGCCGATTCTCGAGAATAAGATCCCGAATTTCCAGGTGGTCTTCGAGCGCCTCGCCGGCCGGCTCCCCCAGGGCGCGGCCGACGGGAGGCCGGCCCGCGTCGGTATCGAGGATCTGATGGACTTCGATACCGGAGAGGCAGCCGCGCCGGCCGCGACCACCTTCGAACGCGGGGACGAAGCGCTCGGACCGCGGGAGAACGGCATCCTGGCGCAGATCGACGGCGTGCGCACGGTCCAGGAACTCATCGATCTGAGCCACTTCGGCGAGTTCGAGACCTGCAAAGTGCTCTACGGCCTGCTCTCGCTCAACCTGATCCGCGCCCGGGAGGGCGTTGCGCCGTCGTCCGCGCCGAACTCCGCGTCCGAAGCCGGCGCCGCCCCGCGGCGGCTCCCGGGCGGGGCGCGGGAGTACGCCGTCATCGCGCTCGCGGCGGTCCTGGTGCTCGCGGCGTTCCTGTTTAACCCCTGGGGCATCGTCGCGCAGCGGTATCGCCGCGGGCAGGGGCAGCGCGAGTCCGCTGTTCTCGTCGACGCCGTGCGGCTGCGCCGGGTGCGCCTTGCGCTGGAGGTCTACCGCCTCGAGAAGCAGTCCTATCCGCCCGCGCTCGAAAAGCTCGCGGAGAGCGGCCTGCTGCGCTCGCGTGAGCTGCGCGGCGTCGGCGGTGCGAGCCTCGTCTACCATGGCGGCGAGCGCGAATACCGGCTCGAACGCGAGGCGGCGCGGTGAGCGCGAAGCCGGTGGTCCTGCTCGCGCGCGAAATCGGCGGGGAGGCCGCCGCGGCGCGCGAGCGCCTCGCGGGGGCTGCGCCGAACGGCGTCGACGTGCTGCTGTTCGACACCCTCGAGGAGGGGATCCGGCAGTTCTCCGGCCGCCAGGTCGACCTGGTGGTGCTGCGGGTCGACTCCCGCGGCGAGCACCGCAGCCTGCTGGCGCTGGCCCAGCAATCGCTGCCTCCGGTGCCGGTGATCGGGGTGCTCCCCGCCGGCGCCGCCGAGCCGGTGCGCTTCAACGCCGCGTTCGACGAGCTGCTTTCCGAGCCGCTGGAGAGCGAGCGGCTGGTCCGCGCGGCGCGCAATGCGCTGCGCTGGCGGGAGCTCTCGCACCAGCTCTACGAGAAGGACCTGGAACTGCTCACCCTCGACGAGGTCGGGCGCACCATCATCTCCTCGCTCGAGCTGCAGACGGTGCTCAATATCATCATGGAGAAGACGCGCGAGCTGGTGCACGCCGAATCCTGGTCGCTGCTGCTCGGCGAGGAGGGGGAGGGGGGGCTCTCCCTTTCGGTCGCGGTCGGCGAAGGCGCCGGCCGGACGGGTGCGGGCGCCGTCATCAAGCCGGGCGAGGGGATCGCGGGGTGGGTCGCGCGCGAAGGCAAGCCGGTCGTCGTCCACGACGCCGCCGTCGACACGCGCTGGTGCGACCTCGAACAGGCCTACGGCGCGTGCGCGCGCTCCATCCTCTGCGTGCCGCTTGAAACCCGCGGGCACGTGCTCGGCGTCATCGAGGTCGTCAACAAGAAGGGCGGCGGCGACGGCTTCTCCCCGCGCGACCTGAACCTGGTCACCCGGCTGGCGGGGTTCGCCGCGATCGCGATCGAGAACGCGCGCCTCTACCAGCAGACCAAGCAGCTGACGCTGACCGACGAGCTGACCCGGCTCTACAACACGCGCTATTTCACGCAATACCTCGACGTCGAGGTCAAGCGCTGCCGCCGCTACAAGAGCAACGTCTCGCTGATCTTCCTCGACCTCGATCACTTCAAGCTGGTCAACGACCACCACGGGCACCTCGTCGGGAGCCAGTTGCTGCGCGAGGTCGCCGACGTGCTGCGCCGCGGCGTGCGCGACGTCGACATCGTGGCGCGCTACGGCGGCGACGAATTCATCGTGATCCTGCCCGAGACGAAGATGGACGCCGCGGCGATGGTCGCCGAGCGGCTGCGCCAGGCGATGGACGAACACGTCTTCCTCGGCGGCGAGGGGCTGGCCGCGCACCTCACGGCGAGCTTCGGGGTCGCGTCCTTCCCCGAGACCTGTACCAGCGAGAACGAACTGATCCGTCTCGCCGACCAGGCGATGTACCGGGTAAAGAACCGCACCCGCAACGGCGTCTACCTCGCGGTGGCCCCCGTCGCAGAGACGCCCGCGGAGGAGGAGGCATGAGCCGGGCTGCGGCGCCGGCGGCCCCGACGGCCCCGGCCAGGGTGGCCGCCGCGTCGAATTGCCGGCCGTGGCGCGTCAAGCTGCTCTACCAGCTGCTCGCGGTGCTGCTGCTCGTCGGGGTCGGCCCGCTGATTATCTCGAGCCGCAAGATGATGCAGATCAACCAGAGTACGCTCGAGAGCGGGATTCTCGCCGCGCACACCCAGATCGTGACCGGCAGCGCCGAGCGCGTCGAGTCCTTCCTCAGCGGCACGAGCGCGACGCTGCGCGGCATGGCCCGTTTCCAGGGATTGATGACGCACCTGGATGAGGGGCGCAGCCTGGACCTGCTGATCCCCTTCCTTGATTCGTACAACAGCCTGCTCGCGGTGCGCGTGGTCACCGCGGAGGGCCGGCAGGTCGCGGAGGTCAACCGCGGCGCGTCCGGGCCCTGGGAGCAACTCAGCCGCGGGGAGGCCGCGATGGCCGCGGCGGCCGCGCTGCGCGGCGAGGAGTACATCGGTACGCCGTTCTTCCCCGCGGGCGGCTCGGCCGCGGCCGTCGCGTTCGCGGTGCCGGTGCGCGACGAGAACAACCGGGTGACGGCGGCCCTGCAGGCGATCGTCAGTCTGGCGGATCTCCAGTCGCTGGTGGCCAAGATCCGCGTCGGCACGACCGGCCAGGCCTACCTCGTCGACCGGCGCGGCGTGCTCGTCGCCCACCGCGATCTGGAGCTCGTGCGCCGGCGCGAAAGTCTCGCCGACGTGGAGATCGTCGGCTATCTGCAGGCCGGGCAGACCCTCGGCAGCGTCCCGTTCCGCGACCGCGCCGGGCGCCAGATGCTCGGGGCCTACGACCTGGTGCCGGGGGTCGGCTGGGGCGTCGTCATCGAAGAGCTGCGAGCCGAGGCCTACGGTTCGCTCACCGAGCTGCGCCGTCAGACCGTCCTGTGGATCGCGCTGGGCCTGGTGCTCGCCGTCGGCATCGGCATCAGCTTCGCGCAGGGGATCAGCCGCCCGATCCGGGCGTTCGCCGACCGCGCGCTGGCGATCTCGCGCGGCGACTTCAAGGGGACGATCACCGCGCGCTCGCACAACGAGTTCGGCCAGCTCGCCGACACCTTCAACCACATGACGCGCCAGCTCGACAGCTACGACCGCAACATGCGCGAGCTCTTCCTCTCGACCATCAAGTCGCTGGCCGCCGCGATCGACGCCAAGGACCCGTACACGCGCGGCCACTCCGAGCGCGTGGCCTACTTCAGTGTCGCGATCGCCCGCGAGCTGGGGCTCGACGAAAAATCCCTTGAGCGGGTGCAGATCGCCGGCCTGCTGCACGACGTCGGCAAGATCGGCATCGCGGACGCCGTGCTGCGCAAGCCCGAGCGGCTGACCGACGCCGAGTACGCGATCATCAAGGGCCACCCGGCGATGGGGGCGAACATCATGGGCCCGATCCGGCAGCTCAAGGACATCATCCCCGGCATGCGCCACCACCACGAAGCGCTCGATGGCACCGGTTACCCGGACGGGCTCGCCGGCGGCGAGATCCCGCTGATGGCGCGCGTAATCGCGGTGGCCGACACCTTCGACGCCATGACCTCGGAGCGGCTCTACCAGAAAGCCAAGGACGATGCTTTCGTGATCCAGACGCTGCAGCGACTCTCGGGCAGCCGCTACGACCCCAAGATCGTCCAGGCGTTCGTCCAGGCCCACCGCAAACTCGGGCGCCCGCAGACGGGCGCCGCCGGCGCGCCGACGGCCGCGCCGGCCAGGGAAGGAGACCATGCGCTACCAGCGGCCTGAGCCTCGCCGGAACGACTCCCGCGCGAAAGACGACAAGCGCCTGAACTGGCGGCTGATCCGCGTCTCGTACTTCGCGGTCAAGATCTGGGGAGCGATCCTGCTGCTGCTGGCGCTCGGCGTCGGCGGCAGCGTCCTGTACTCCCGTTCGCGGGGGACCGAGAGCGTCGTCGGGCGCCTCGTCTCGCTCGCCCGCCGCTCGGTCGACCAGCGCATCGCGCTGATCACCTCCTCGCCGGAGGAGGCCGACCTGGTCGAACAGCGCTTCGCGACCCTGACCTTCGTGTCCGGGCGGGTCGAGATCCAGCGCGCCACCGACCTCGCCTGGAAGGGCGGGCAGGACGGGATGCGGCTGGCCAGCGGGGACCGCGTGCGTACTTTTTCGAGCGCGCGGGCCGAAGTCGGCTTCGACGACGGCAACGTGCTGCGCATCAAGCCGGACTCGCTGATCGTCATCGGCGATCTGACCGAGAACGTCCGCACCAAGGTCCGCAAGTCCTCCGTGCGGCTGCTGGTGAGCAACATCGAGGCGGATATCAAGAAATCCGTCGTGCGGGGTTCGCAGTTCCGGCTTGAGATGCCCACGGCCACCGCGGAGATCGACAAGGCCCGCATGAGCGTCGAGATCCGCGCCGACAAACAGAGCCAGGTCAGCGTCTACTCCGGCCAGGTCGATCTCGACACCGGCAGCCAGAGGGTCCAGGTGACGGACCGCAAGACCGTCATGATCTCGGCGCTCAAGGAGATCACGAGTCCCGAGAATCTGCTGCCCGCCCCGCGCGTGACCGCCCCCCGCCCGCTCGAAACATTCCCGAGCGCCACCGGCGGGGTGGTGATCTCGTGCGCCTGGGAGGCGGTGTCCGGCGCGCGCGCCTACCGGCTCGAGATCGCCGGGGACCGGTTCTTCGACAAGCCGGTCGTGTCCCGCGACGATCTGCGCGTGACGGCCTTCGCGACCCCCTCGCTCGGCCAGGGTGTGTACCACGTGCGGGTGGCCGCGTTGGACGCCCAGGGCCGCACCGGCGATTTCGCCGACCCGGTGCCGGTGCGGATCGTCGTCGACCGCCAGGCGCCGTTCATCGAGATCCAGAAGTTCGTCGTGCTGCAGTCGGGCCGCGGGCGCGAGGTGCTCGTCAACGGGCGCACCGAGCCCGGTGCCACGCTGAGCGTCGGCGGGCGCCCGGTCTTGGTCGACGAGACCGGGTATTTCTCGGCGGTGCTCAAGGGGCTGGCCGTGGGGCAGGCCGAGATGGAGATCCTCGCGCGCGACCGCGCGGGCAACCTCAAGAGCCTCGTCCAGCGGGTGCAGTCGTGAGCGCCCGGTCGCTGTTCGCGGCGCTGGCGGTTCTCGCGGCGCTGCTGCCGGGTTGCCGGCGCGAGACGCCGCTCGCCCCGGTCGACAAGCTGGAGCAGACGGCGAACGGCCTCTACGCCGCCGGCGAGCACGAGCAGGCGGAAGCCGGTTATCGCAAGGCGCTGGAACTCGGAGCGCAGCGCCCCCGGCTGCACAACAACCTCGGCAACGCGCTGGCGCGCCAGGGCAAGACGGGCGCGGCCCAGGCCGCTTACCGCAAGGCGCTCGAGCTGGACCCGGAATACCTGTTCGCGATGAATAACCTGGTGCTCGCGCTCTATCGCGGCGGCGAACGCGACCTGGCCCGCCAGTTTCTCTCCAAGGCCCAGATGAACTGGCCGCGGGTCTCGTTCTTCTACTCGACGGACGGCTACCTGCGCTACCTCGAGGGCGACCGCGCCGGGGCCCTCGCGGCTTTCCAGGAGGCGATCCGGCTCAACCCCGATGCCGCCGCGTCGCTCAACAACGTCGGCGCGCTGTTGCTGGAGAGTCCCGTCCCGGATCAGGACCCGCTGCCGTTCCTGATGCGCGCGATCGAGAAGAACCCCGAAAACGTGCTGTATCGCGACACGCTCGGCTGGTATTACTTCAAGAAGGGGATGTTCGCCGAGGCGACCATTGAAATTGGCAAGGCCTTCCTTTATGATCCGAAAAACCTCGAGGTCCGCGTGCACTTCGCCACCGTCCTCGAGTGGATCGGCAAGGAACAGGAGGCCCTGGAGCAGTGGACGAAGGTGCTGGAGCTGGCGGATGACGAGCGGGTCAAGCGAGTCGCTCACGAGCACTACTGGGACCTTCAGGGGCGCGGCGTGACTGCGTCCGCCAACTAGGCAGACGCGAGCGCGCGGCACCGATGGTTCTCTTCAATTACGCGATCCGTGAAGTCACGGCCAAGCTCGTCTATTACGGGCCCGGGCTCTGCGGCAAGACCACGAACCTCCAGTTCATCCACGAGAAACTCGACCCGGGAGCCCGCGGCAAGCTGCTCTCGCTCGCGACCGACGGCGACCGCACGCTCTTTTTCGACTTCCTGCCGATCGAGATGGGCTCGATCGGCGGCTACAAGGTCAGGTTCCAGCTCTACACCGTCCCCGGCCAGGTGCACTACAACGCCACCCGCAAGCTGGTGCTCAAGGGCGTGGACGCGGTGGCGTTCGTCGCGGACTCGCAGCTCTCGATGGTCGAGCGCAACCGCGAGAGCTTCGAGAACCTGATCGAGAACCTGATCGAGAACGGTTACGACCCCGCGAAGGTCCCCATCGTGATCCAGCTCAACAAGCGCGACTTGCCGAGCGCCGCGAGCGTCGGCGACCTGGTCGCCGCGATGGGGGTCGAAGGGTACCCGCTGTGCGAGGCGGTGGCCAACCGCGGCGAGGGGGTCTTCGAAACGCTCAAGCTGATCGTCAAGCTGACGCTCTCGCGGCTGCGCCATCAGTTCGACACCAGCGCCGCCGCTCCCCCCGAGCGACGGGACGTGCCGCCGCCGCCGCCGGCGCCATCGGCGGTATTTGCGCCGCCCCCGCCCCCGCCGCCGCCCCCGCCCCCACCACCTCCGCCTCCGCCTCCGCCTCCGCCTCCGCCTCCGCGGGTCGTGGCACCGCCGCCCGCGCCCCCCCCGCCGGCGGTGGCGCCGGAGCCCGAGCGCCCCCCCGGGACGAACCAAGGCTTCGTCGAAATCGATCTCGAGGAGTTAGGCGCGGTGGTGGTGGCGCCGGGCGCGGGCGCCCTCCCGCC
>JANOHV010000230.1:0-2839 GCA_031406795.1 Candidatus Rokuibacteriota bacterium | reverse complement strand
ACGCCGACTTCGGAGACGAGCTTGACCGAGACGCGCGCGGCAGGGTTGGCGATCTTCAGATCGAAGATCAGCTGGGCCAGATCCTCTATCGAGTAGATGTCGTGGTGCGGCGGCGGCGAGATCAGCGTCACGTACGGCGTGGTGTGGCGCACGCGCGCGATGTCGCGGCTGACCTTGTGGCCGGGCAGCTGCCCGCCCTCGCCGGGCTTGGCGCCCTGGGCAACCTTGATCTGCAGCTCGTCGGCGCCCCGCAGGTACTCGAGCGTGACGCCGAAGCGGCCGGAGGCCACCTGGCGCACCTTTGAGCGGCGCGAGTCCCCGTTGGGTAGCGGCACCGCGCGCGCCGGGTCCTCGCCGCCTTCCCCGCAGTTGCTGCTCGCGCCGAGGCGGTTCATCGCGATCGCCAGCGCTTCGTGCGCCTCCTGGCTGATCGAACCGAAGCTCATTGCCGCGCTGACGAACCGCGGGAAGATCGCCTCCTCTGGCTCGACCTGCTCCAGCGGCACCGGCGTGCCGGGGACGAACGCCAGGCTCCCGCGCAGCGTCGTGTGCCGTCCGGCCGCGCTGATGATCCGCACGTACTCGCGGAAGGCGCCCGCGTCGTCGCGCCGGACGGCCTCCTGCAGTCTGGAGATCGCCTCCGGACCGAGCGTGTGGCGCTCCCCGTCAAAGCGCAGGTGGTAGTTGCCGCCGCTGTCCAGCAGCCCGCCGGGGCACCCGCTCTCGCACCAGCCGCGGCGGTGGCGCGCGATCGCCTCGGCGGCGACTTCGGCCAGCCCGATCCCGCCGATGCGCGAAGGCGTCCCGGTGAAGTACCGCTCGATCAGCGGCGCGCCGAGGCCGACCGCCTCGAAGATCTGCGAGCCGAAAAAGCTGCGCAGCGTCGAGATGCCCATCCGGCTGAAGGTCTTGAGGAGCCCCTTCTTGACCGCAGTGATGTAATTGTCCAGCGCCTGCGCCGGGGTGACCGGGACCTCGAGCAGGCCGGATTCGGCCAGTTCACGGATCGTGGCCAGCGCGGTGGTCGGACAGGCGGCGTTGGCGCCGTAGCCGAAGAGCAGCGCGAAGTGCATCACCTCGCGCGGCTCGCCCCCTTCGAGGACGATCCCGGCGTGGTTGCGCAGCCCGGCGCGGATCAGGTGGTGGTGCAGTCCGGCGACCGCCAGCAGTGCCGGGATCGGCGCGCGCTCGGCTCCGACGGCCCGATCGGTGAGCACGAGGATCGTCGCGCCGCCGGCGATGGCGGTTTCGGCCCCGCGGAAGATTTCCGTCAGCGCACGCTCGAGCTCCTCCGCGCCGCCGGCGGCCGGGAAGGTCATGTCCAGGTCGGCCACCCGTACGTCGGGGTGCTCGGCCAGACGCAGGCGGTCCATGTCCTCGGGGGTCAGGAAGGGCTGGCGCAGCTTGAGCTGGCGCACGTGCTCCGGGGTTTCGTCGAGGAGGTTCTTCTGCCGGCCGATGAAGCTCATCAGCGACATCACGAGCTCCTCGCGCAGCGGGTCGATCGGCGGGTTGGTGACCTGCGCGAAGAGCTGCTTGAAGTAGCTGAAGAGCAGCACCGGGTGATCGGAGAGGACGGCGAGGGCCGCGTCGTTGCCCATCGAGCCGACCGCCTCCTGCCCGCGGGCGGCCATCGGGGAGAGCACCATCCGGCACTCCTCCTCCGTGTAGCCGTGGGCGTGCTGTCGGGCGCGCAGCAGCACCGGGTCCTCGGCGGGGATTTCGGAGGACTCGAAGAGCCCGCGCAGCTCGATGCGGTTGGTGTGCACCCAGTTGCGGTAGGGGCGCTGCCGGGCGATCCGGGCCTTGATCTCGCGGTCGGGGACCACGCGGTGCTCCTCCAGGTCGACGAGGAACATCCGGCCCGGCTGCAAGCGGCCGCGGCGCAGGATGCGCTCGGGCGCGAACTCGATCACGCCGGACTCGGAGGCCAGCACGACCAGGCCGTCCTTGGTCTCCGTCCAGCGCGCCGGGCGCAGGCCGTTGCGGTCGAGGATGCCGCCGATGCAGCGCCCGTCGGTGAAGGCGACCGCCGCCGGCCCGTCCCAGGGCTCCATGAAGGCCGCGTGGTATTCGTAAAACGCGCGCCGGTCCTCGCTCATCTGGTAGCGCGGCCCCCAGGCCTCGGGGATCAGCATCATCATCGCGTGCGGCAGCGAGCGGCCGCCGAGCACGAGCAGCTCGAGCGCGTTGTCGAGCATCGCCGAGTCCGAGCCCTGCTCCTGGATGATCGGCTTGAGCCGCTCGAGGTCGTCGCCGAAGAGCGCGGAGGCGAGGATCGCCTCGCGGGCGCGCATCCGGTTGACGTTGCCGCGCAGCGTGTTGATTTCGCCGTTGTGCGCGAGCAGTCGAAACGGCTGCGAGAGCGCCCAGGAGGGCAGCGTGTTGGTCGAGTAGCGCTGGTGCACCAGCGCGAACGCGCTCTCGAACAGCGGGCTCGCCAGGTCCGGGTAGAAGGGGAGCAGCTGGGTGCCGGTCAACATTCCCTTGTACAGGATCGTCCGCGCGGAGAGGCTCGATACGCAGAAGAAGCGCGTGAGCTCCTCGCCCAGCCCGGCAGCTTCCTTCTCGGCGAGACGGCGCACGAGGTAGAGCTTGCGCTCCAGCGCGTCCGCGTGGACGGCGCCGCGGCCGAGGAAGACCTGGCGGATCGCCGGGAGCGTCGCGCGCGAGAACTCGCCGAGGTGCTCGGCCGAAACCGGCACGTCGCGCCAGCCGAGAACCGCGAGGCCCACGGACTGCGCATGGCGCTCGATCAGCGCGACGCAGCGCGCGGCGGCCGCGGCGGCGGGGGGGAGAAAGACCACGCCGACGCCGTAGGCGCCGACGGGGGGGAGGG
>JANOHV010000058.1:0-6537 GCA_031406795.1 Candidatus Rokuibacteriota bacterium | reverse complement strand
AGAGGAATGAGGCGTACGAACAGTACGCCGCAGTGACGAAGGGCGAAGCCCAACGCCGCAGATCGGCCCGGGTGCAGCGCCTGCGGGGCAGGCCGCTCAAAAGGGTCAAGGTGCAAGGCGGGCGAGTCCTGAGGAATGAGGCGTACGAACAGTACGCCGCAGTGACGAAGGGCGAAGCCCAACGCCGCAGATCGGCCCGGGTGCAGCGCCTGCGGGGCAGGCCGCTCAAAAGGGTCCAGGTGCAAGGCGGGCGAGTCCTGAGGAATGAGGCGTACGAACAGTACGCCGCAGTGACGAAGGGCGAAGCCCAACGCCGCAGATGGGCCCTTTTCAGCGGCCTGCCCCCCCCCAGAGCGCACGGTAGCGCTGCGGCAGGTCGTCGAGAGTCAGCGTCGCGTGCGCAATCACGATGCCGGAGGCGCCGCTGACAAGCAGCAGATTGTCGCCCGCATTGACGCGCCCGCTCAGCATGAACTCGTGAAGCGCGACGAAGTGGCTCGTGGTCGTCGTGTTCCCGTACGTCGCCGCGCAGCAGAGGAAGATGTCGGGCATTTCGCGGCCGAAATACCGCGCCAGCGCCTTGACCCCCTGCCGCACCGCGCGCACCGATACCTGGTGCGGGATGACGTGCTGCAGATCCGCGATGCTCCAGCCGGTGGCGTCCAGCGTGCGCTCCAGATAGACCGGAAAATGCTCGGCGCCCTTGCGCTGCAGGCCGCGGGCCTTGGTCAGCAGAATGCCGCCGCGCCCGCGCGGCGAGGGGAGCGAGCGACAGTAGTGATCGTGTTTCGCCCCGGTCACCAGCTCCAGGTGGTGGATGCCGCAGCGCGCGTCGGTCGCGGCGTCGAGGATCAGCGCCGCACCCGCGTCCCCGAGCGTCAGCGCGGCGAGCTGCCGATCGAGACTGTGCCGGATTTCGCGCGTCGCGCTCTCGGCCAGCGGCAGGTTCTGCTCGCCGCTGACCACCATGCCGTTGCGCACGACGCCGGTCTGGATCAGCGCGCGCAGCACGGCGATGCCGTTGAGCATCCCGGCGCAGGCGTTGACCACATCGAAGACCAGCGCCCGGCGCGCCCCGATGGCCTTGCGCACCAGGACCGCGGTGGCCGGCTCCAGCGTGAATTCGTCGTCCCGGTGATGCTTGGAGATGCTGGTGCAGATGACCGCCTCGAGTTCCTCGGGCCGGTACCGCGAGAGGGCCAGCGCCCGCTCGGCGGCGCGAACGGCGAGTTCGAGCGCGTGCTCGCCGACGGCGACGCGCCGCTCGCGGATACCGGTGATCGCCTCGAGATCGAGCCCGGGGCGGCGCCGACAGCGATCCAGCAGCGCCGCGGTGGTCAGCACCGTCCCGGGCAGGTGGACACCGAGACACTCGATGCGGACTTTGAGCGGCGCCGCGCTCATGCCCGCCCGTCCTTCCCGGCCCCGGATTGACCACCGGCAGCGAGGCGCGCGACCCCCTCGCGGAAGGAGACGGCCGGCCGGTAGCCGAGTTCCCGCCGAGCCCGGCCGATGTCGTAGCGGCAGTCGCAGGCCAGCAGCCGGGCGCCGTACCGGGTGATCGCCGGCGGCGTGGCGCTGCGCACGGCTCTGGCGAGCCCTTCGAGCAGCGCCGCGATCGCGTAGACCACGGGGAACGGCACGGCGCGGCGCGGCGGCGGGACCCCGAGCGCGGCGGCGATCGCGTCGAGGGCTTCGCGGCAGGTCACGTCCTCGCCGTCGGTGATATGGTAGAGCCGGCCGGCGGCCGCCGGCACCGTTGCCGCGAGGATCACGCCTTCGACGAGGTTGTCGACATAGGCCAGACCGAGATGGTTGCGGCCGCCGCCCGGGTAGACCATCCGTCCGCGCCGCAACAGCGCGAGGATGCGCGGCAGAATCGTCGGCTCCCCCGGACCCCAGATCAGGCCGCAGCGGACGACGACCGTCTCGAGTCCCCCCTCCCCGTGCGCCGCGCGGACAATCCGCTCGCCCGAGAGCCGGCTCGCGGTGTAGGCGTCGGCGGGAGCGGCCGGCGGCGTCGCCGTTTCGTCGATCAGAGCTCCATCCCGCGGCAGGCCGAGCACGGTGAGGGAGCCGAGGTGCACGAGCCGCCGCACGCCCGCGCCGCGGCACGCCGCCACGATGTTCGCGGTCCCCTGAGCATTGACGCGGAAGAATTCGCGCCGCGGCCCCCAGTCGGAGACCCGGCCGGCGGCGTGGATCACGACCGGCCGGCCTTCCACCGCCGCGCCGAGACTTGCCGGGTCCGTGACGTCGCCGCGGGCGATCTGCGCCCCGAGCGCCTCGAGCCGCTTCGTGTCGGTCGAGGGCCGCGCCAGCACCCGGACGCGCGCGCCCCGGAGGCGAAGCGCCTGCACGAGTCGGACGCCGAAATAACCGGTGCCGCCGGTGACGAGAACGTCGGCGCCGCTCCCCGCGGGCACGCTCACCGCGAGCTTCCGGCGGGAACGGCGTACCTCTCGCGCAGACCGGGCCGCAGGGGCGGGCCGGTGCGTTCGCTCATGGAATCCCCGTCGTCTTCACCCGGCCGATGATACCACGGCGCCGCGCGCAGGCGCCCGCACCGCATCGAGCGTTGCCGCCGGAGCGCAGCGCACTTGCCACGCCCGGCGATTCAGCTATGGTGTGGCGCATGGCGGGCGAGACAACCTTCTTCTATCGCTTCCTGCGGATACTCTGTCTTCTGCCGCGCTGGTCTCTTCGCCTGCGGGTCGAGGGGGCGACGCGCGTGCCGGGCGCGGGTCCCTGCCTCATCGCCGCGAACCACACGAGTTATCTCGACCCGATTGTCCTGTTCATGGCCTGCACGCGACCCATCCGCTTCATCATCGATCGCGGCGTCTACCGGTGGCCGCTCGTGCACTGGGTCGCGGTGCGCACGGGGGCCATCCCCGTCGGAAACGACACGCGCGACCTCGGCTCGCTGCGCCGGGCGTTGCTGGCGCTCAGGGCGGGCGCGATGATCGGGATTTTCCCCGAAGGGGGGCGATCCGACGACGGCAGCCTGAAGGCGGGCAAGCCCGGGGCGGTGCTCTTGGCGCTGCGCGCGGGCGTGCCGCTGGTCCCCGCCGGGATCGTCGGCACCTACGCGGTCTGGTCGCGTCACCACCGGTTCCCGCGGCCGGGGCCGGTCCTGGTCCGCTTCGGCGAACCGCTCGAATTCCCGGAGGCCTGGCGCGGCCATGCCGCAAGAGAGCACTTGGAGGAGGCCACGGCCCTGTTGATGGAGCGGATCCGGGCCCTGAGCGCCTGATCAGCGGCGCGATCGACGCGGCGACTCGTTGCGGGACCCTGCCTCAGGGGTCAGCCGGGCCCGCTTTGCGCGAGAGTGCTTCGTTCTCCATCGAGAGCTGCAATTCGTCTCCAACGCCCCCCGGGGGACGCGGCACGACGCCGGCCCCGGCGACTGCCCGCAGTTGCTGTTCGGCGGCCGGGCCGTGGCTCTCGAGGATCACGACGGCCTTGTCCCGCAGCGCGGGCTCCGGGTCGCCGAGCGCAACCTGCTGAAGCGCGGCATACACTTCCGGGCTCCGCACGGGGGCGAGGGCGTCAAGCGTGGCCATGCGGGTGCCGCGGTCGACGTCGCCGAGACACTGGAGAAGACAGGCGTCGGACTCGCAATCCCGCACCTTCGCCAGCACGGCGATTACGCTCGAGCGCACGTCGGGGTCGTCAATGCGGCTCTGCAGCGCCCGGGTGACCTCGGGGGAGGGAAAATGACCGAGGACCTCGGCGGCGATGCTCCGGACCCACCAGTCGTCCGAGCCGAGAAAGATCTCGAGGGTCCGGGGGACGATCCGGGGGTCGCGGCAGGTCGAGGCCATGACGACCGCGCCAATGCGGACGTCCAACTCGGCGTCCTGCATCAGGCAGCTGAGCGGCTCGACGATGTCGGGTGCGATCTTCGTGATCGAGGCTGCGGCGCGCTCGCGCAGCCAGAACGCCAGCCCGCGGCTGTAGATCAGGTACGCGCGCAGGATTTCGACGGCGTTGGGCATCTGACCGAGCAGCCTGACCGCCGCCTCCCGCACGCGCTCGTCCTCGTTGGCGAGGACCGGCAGCAGCCGCTCCGTGAGCCGGGCCTCGGCGTTGCCGGCGAGCCCCTTGAGCGCGTCGACGATCAGCGCCTGCCCGGCCGGCTCCTCCTGAGAGAGCCGCTCCAGGAAGGGTTCGACCACGTCGGGGTGCGGGCTCGCGGCCAGCGTCGAGATAACCTGCCGGCGGATCACCGGGTCCTCGTCCCGCAGCAGCTCGAGCAGCACCAGGTGGACCGCGCGGCTCTCGCTGCCGCGGCACAGAATCCGGGCGGCACTCTGGCGCAGCTCCGGGACCGGGTCCTGGAGGGCGACCTTCAGGTGCCGCAGGTGCGGCTGCCAATCCGGGAGCGCCGCGATCAGGCTGAGCGCAGCCTCGCGCTGCTCGGGCGCGGGCGCATGCATCATCTGACCGATCGCCGCCTCCATCCGGCTCGGGGCGGCCGCGGCGACCAGGGCGCGGGCGATGTCGTCGCGAACCTGCGGCGGCTTGCCCACCACGTCGCGCAGCAGCTGCTCGACAACCGGGGTGTCGGCGGGCGGCTCGTTCATGGTTGCGGCGCCCCGGGACCGCGCTCCATCTGCAGCGCGCCCAAAGTCGAAGTCTCCTCGCCACGAGCCGACCGGACCCGGTCGATCCCGCGCAGCACCTCGGCAAGCTCGGAAGCGGACGCAAGCGCCGTCTCCGCCGTAACCAGCCCGCGCTCGAAGAGATCGACGATGTGCTGGTCGAAGGTCTGCCAGCCGTAGGAGCGCCCCTCGGCGATCGCCTGGCGAAAAGTCGCCTCGGCCCCCTCCCCCTCGCGGATCAGCTCGCGCACGCGCAGGCTCTGCCCCATCATCTCGACCGCCGCGACCCGCCCCCCGCCCTCGCGCGGCAGCAGGCGCTGGGCGACCACGCTGTGCAGGACCTCGGCCAGCCTATTGCGGACCAGACGCTGCTCGGACGGGTGGAAGATGCCCGTGAGCCGCCCGATCGCCTGCCCGGCGTCGATGGTGTGCAGCGTGGCGAGCACGAGGTGCCCGGTCTCCGCGGCCTTGAGGGCGATCTCGACCGACTCCGCGTCGCGCAGCTCCCCGACCATGATCACCTTGGGCGCCTGGCGCAGTGCCGAACGCAACCCGGCCGCAAAGTTCGGGAAGTCGGCGCCCAGTTCGCGCTGGTTGATGGTCGCCAGCTGCGGCGTGTGCACATATTCGATCGGGTCCTCGAGGGTCACGACGTGGACCCGGCGCGTCGCGTTGATCAGGCCGATCACCGCGGCGAGGGTCGTGGACTTGCCGCTGCCGGTGGCGCCGGTGACCAGCACCAGCCCGTCGTGCAGTCCGGCCAGCCCCGCGAGACGTTCGGGCAGGCAGAGCTGCTCGAGCGTCGGGATTTCGACGTGGAGCACGCGCAGCACGATCGACGTCCCCCCGCGCGCGCGGAACACGTTGACGCGCAGCCGGGTCCCCGACGGCAGGCTCCAGGAGAGGTCGCAGGCGCCGGTGGCGGCGAGCGTCTCGCGGTGCACGCGCGAATCGCCGATGAGGAGTTCCGCGATCGCCTCGCACGCCGCCGGCGCCAGAACCGCGCCCGTGCCCCCGGCCTCCCGCAACTCGCCGTCGACTTCCGCCTGAGGCCGCCGCCCGGGGGTGAAGTTCAGGTCGGAAGCCCCGGGGAAGGCCCGGAGCATCGCTTCGAGATGGTGCTCGAGCTCATCCCGGTTCATCGCCGCCCCTCGCCGGGACGGACGCCGGCCGGCGCCTTGCCGCCGTCCTTCCCGAGCACATCCTGATACTCGAGGGGGATCGACGTCAGATACGGGGTGAAGCGCTCTTTCTGGATCGACTTCTCGAAGGCCTCCTCGGGGGAGATCTGGCGCTTGATGAGCAACGCCTCGATCGCGTCGTCCAGCGTCTGCATCCCCAGTTTGCGCCCCGTCTGGATGACGCTCATCAGCTGGTGGGTCTTGGCCTCGCGGATCAGGTTCGCGCAGGCCGCGGTGCCCACGAGAATTTCGATCGCGGCGGTGAGGCCGCGCGTGTCGATGCGCTTGAACAGCGTCTGGGCGAGCACTCCCTTGAGGGTGTCCGCGAGCGTCGAGCGCACCTGCTCCTGGGCGTTGGTCGGAAAGGCGTCGATGATGCGGTCGATGGTCTTCATCGCGCTCTGGGTGTGCAGCGTGGCGAAAACCAGATGTCCGGTCGAGGCCGCCTCCAGCGCCAGCGAAATCGTCTCCAGGTCGCGCATCTCGCCGATCATGATGATGTCCGGATCCTCGCGCAGCGCCCCGCGCAGCGCCGCGGCGAAGCTGCGCGTGTGCAGCCCGACTTCACGGTGGTTGACGATGCAGTTGATGCGGGAGTGCTTGAACTCGATCGGGTCCTCGATGGTGACAATGTGGTCGCGGCGGTTCTTGTTGCAGTAATCGATGATCGCCGCGAGCGTCGTGGACTTGCCGCTGCCCGTCGGGCCGGTCACGAGGACGAGCCCCTTCTCGAGCATCGCGAAGCGGCG
>JANOHV010000196.1:0-12172 GCA_031406795.1 Candidatus Rokuibacteriota bacterium | reverse complement strand
GTGTCGGCCTCGATGGAGCAGATGGTCTCGAACATTCAGCAGAACGCCGACAACGCGCAGCAGACCGAGAAGATCGCGCAGAAGGCGGCCGACGACGCGCGCGAGGGGGGCAAGGCGGTCGTGCAGACGGTGGCCGCGATGAAGGAGATCGCGGGCAAGATCACGATCATCGAGGAGATCACGCGGCAGACGAACCTGCTGGCGCTCAACGCGGCGATCGAGGCGGCGCGGGCCGGGGAGCACGGACGGGGGTTCGCGGTGGTGGCGAGCGAGGTGCGCAAACTCGCGGAGCGTTCTCAGACGGCGGCCGGGGAGATCTCAAAGCTTTCGGGGACGAGCGTGCAGGTGGCCGAGCAGGCGGGGGCGATGCTGGCCAAGCTGGTGCCGGACATCCAGCGTACCGCGGAGCTGGTGCTGGAAATCAACGGCTCGAGCAAGGAGCAGAACGAGGGCGCCGGGCAGGTCAACAAGGCGATCCAGCAACTGGACCAGGTGGTGCAGCAGAACGCGAGCGCGGCCGAGGAGATGTCGAGCACGGCCGAAGAGCTTTCGAGCCAGGCCGAGCATCTGCAGTCGATCATGGAATTCTTCAAGGTGGATGGCTCGGCGCTGGGGACGGGCGCGGTGCGGCAGAGGTTCCAGAAGACGCGAGTCGCGCACCTGGGCCACGGAGCGAAGCCCGCCGTCCCGGCTGGGCGGCGCGCCTCCCTGCATGCGGCGCCCGGCCACGGCCCGGTCGGGGCGAAGCCCGGCGGGGTCGTCCTCGACATGGGGCGGGGCGGCCGGGACGCCGAAGACGCCGAGTTCGAGAAGTACTAGGGGCGCGGGACAATGGGAGCGACAGCGGTGGAACAGACTGCGCAGTATCTGACCTTCCGGTTGGGAGAGGAAGTGTTCGCGCTGGAAATAACCCAGGTGCGCGAGGTGCTCGACTATACGCCGATCACCCGCGTGCCGCGGATGCCGGAGTTCATGCGCGGCGTGATCAACCTGCGCGGCAGCGTGGTGCCAGTGGTCGACTTGCGGCTCAAGTTCGCGATGAGCGCGACTGAGCGGACGCTGAACACCTGCATCATCATCGCGGAGGTGGCGATCGAGGGCGAGCACACGCTGCTGGGGGCGCTGGCCGACTCGGTCCAGGAGGTGATCGATCTCGGTCCGGGGCAGATCGAACCGCCGCCGCGCCTCGGCACGAGCATCAACTCGCAGTTCATCCGGGGGATGGGCAAGCGCGATGAGGGCTTCGTGATCATTCTCGACGTCGACCGGGTCTTCTCCGGCAACGAGTTGTCTCTGGTGCAGAGCGCCGGGGAACCGACGCAGGAGATCACCTGAACCGGCTACCCGCGATCAGGACGTCGGGTGCGGACTCGGGTCGGGTGGATGCCGACCGGGACGGGGGCGGCCGGGCAAGCGAGCCCGCCGGGTTCAAATGATAGCAGGGGGAGCGGCATGTCTATGTTCGGAAAGTTGAAGATCAGGGACCGACTCTGGATCTACGCGGGGGTCGTCATCTGCAGTCTGTCGCTGTATATGCTGTTGTCCGCCATGGCGTTGCGGTCGACTTTGGACAACGAAAAGCGGCTGCAGACCCGCCACGTTGTCGAAGTGGCGTATGGCGTGCTGGAGGGTTACCACCGGCAGGCTGGCGAGGGACACCTGACGCAGCAACAAGCACAGCTCGCCGCGATCGCAGCGATCAAAGCCCTGCGCTACGAGTCCTCGGAATACTTCTGGATCAACGACATGCAGCCCGCGATGATCATGCATCCCTACAAGAGCGAGCTGGACGGAAATGATCTCTCCGACTACCGGGACCCGGAGGGCAACAGACTGTTTGTCGGTTTCGTCGAGATCGTCCGGAAGAGCAATGCCGGATTTGCCCAGTATCTCTGGCCGAAACCGGGGAAGGAGAAGCCGGTCCGCAAGATCTCCTATGTCAAGGGTTTCGCGCCCTGGGGGTGGATCATCGGCAGTGGGATCTACGTCGATGATGTCGACACTGCATTCTGGAGTGCCGTTCGAGTCGATCTGGCGGTGCTCGCGGTGATCGTCATCCTCTTTGCCGTCGTTGCCTGGTTGACGACCAGGAGCATTGTCAATCAGCTCGGAGCTGAGCCCGCATTTGTTGCCGCCGTCGCAAACGACGTCGCGCTCGGGAACCTGTTTCTCGCTATCCGGACGGAGCGTCGCGACGAATCGAGTGTCCTCTTTTCCATGAAGACCATGGTGGAAAAGCTCAAGAACGTTATCGCCGATGTTCAGGCAGCGGCCAGAAATGTGGCGGTGGGGTCGCAGGAACTCTCCTCGAACGCCGAGGGGCTGTCGCAGGGAGCTTCGGAGCAGGCGGGTTCGGTGGAAGAGGTGTCGGCCTCGATGGAGCAGATGGTCTCCAGCATCCAGCAGAACGCGGATAACGCCCAGCAGACCGAGAAGATCGCACTGAAGGCGGCCGAGGATGCGCGCGAGGGGGGGCGTGCGGTCACGCAGACCGTGGCGGCAATGAAGGAAATCGCAGGCAAGATCACCATCATCGAGGAGATTGCGCGGCAGACAAACTTGCTGGCGCTCAACGCGGCGATCGAAGCGGCGAGGGCCGGGGAGCAGGGACGGGGTTTCGCGGTGGTGGCGAGCGAGGTGCGCAAGCTCGCCGAGCGTTCGCAGACGGCGGCCGGGGAGATCTCCAAGCTCTCGGGGACGAGCGTGCAGGTGGCCGAGCAGGCGGGGGCGATGCTCGCTCGGCTGGTGCCGGACATCCAGCGTACCGCGGAACTGGTGCAGGAAATCAACGGTTCGAGCAAGGAGCAGAACGAGGGCGCCGGGCAGGTGAACAAGGCGATCCAGCAGCTGGACCAGGTGGTGCAGCAGAACGCGAGCGCGGCCGAGGAGATGTCGAGCACGGCCGAGGAGCTCTCGAGCCAGGCGGAGCACCTCCAGTCGATCATGGAGTTCTTCAAAGTGGATGGCTCGGCGCTGGGGACGGGCGCGGTGCAGCAGATGTTTCAGAAGACGCGAGTCGCGCGCTTGGGCCCCGCCGTAAAGCCGCCACTTCCGGCGGGGCGGCGGTAAGTCAGCCTCGGGTATCCGGCAGGTAACCGATCCTGAGGCAGCCCCAGTGGCGGCCGCCGACGACGATCGGCGTCGCCACGTCGACCACCAGTTCGCCGCCGGCCTGGAGGGGCCGCCTGAAGGCCTGGCCGAGAATGGTGTCCGCACGCGCGCCGCGCTGAGAAACCGGGTCCTTCATGATGACGCCGCTTCTGGCCGGCATCACGTGCACCGGCATGAAACCGTTCCGATCCATCGCGACGACATAGATGATACCGGTGTGTCCCCCGCTCCAGGCGGTAAGCTTCGGCAGTATTTCGGTCCGGAAATAGTCCGTTGCTCCCGAAGCGCACCGCTCGCCGTCGAGAGGCCGATAGTTCTCGTCGAACAGGTCCGTTGCGCTGAGGGCGCCCCTTTCCACGTCCAGGGCCAGCTTTTCCCCGAACTCCTCGGCTGCGGCGTTGAGCAGCGCGTCGATCATCCGGTCGGTTGCCGATGTCTGGAATGTGCAAAGACGCGAATACATCTCCAGGGTGCCGCGCGCGACGGCTTCCCCGGACTCGGTGAGCCGCTCCGCGAGCAGGCGGGACTTGGTTGCATGCGCGGAAACCTCCTGCATACTCGAGGAGACCTCGCTGGCGATCTTCGCCGCCTTCGAGGTGATTTGCCGCAGCGAGCGGTCGGTGTTCTCCGCCTTCTCGATGCTCTCGGTGACGCTGCTGAGCGTGGCCTCCATGTTTCCCAGCGAATTCTCGGCCTGCTGCCTGATCACGCTGATGGCCCCGGCGATCTCCCTCGTGTATTCGGATGTCCGGTCGGCCAGTTTTCTGACTTCGGCGGCGACGACGGCGAAGCCCCGACCCTTCTCGCCGGCACGCGCGGCCTCGATGGCGGCGTTCAAAGCCAGGAGGTTCGTCTGCCGGGCGATTTCGTTGATGACGCCGACAAACCCGGAGATCTCGCCAGAGGCCTGGGAGAGCGTCTTGTTGGTCTCGGCCCAGGTGGTAATCTGGACGGAGAGTCGTCTGACGCTCTCCACGGAGGATTCGCTCTTGTCCAGAGCGCCGCGGGACGCGGAGTTCTGACTGACCGTGAAGGCGATCTTTCCGACGGTGGCGGACATCTCGCTCATCGCGTTGGCCACCTCCGCGGCGAGGCGTTCGGTCCGGTCGGCGGTCTCCGCCATCTCCCCGGCGTCCCGCTTGACGCTGTCCGACAACCTCGTCTGCTCCAATCCGCTCAAGAAGAGATGCTTGAGGCAGGAGCCAACCTCGCCGAGCAGCGCATTCACACGCGCCACGAGGCCGGAGCGCAGTCCGAACAGCCCGCGATCCGGGATTCTCCCGTCGAGGTCCGGTCGGCAAGGCCGCTTGCCGGCTCCGTCCCCGCGGGCGCGGAGAGACGAAGCGGAGCTTCTCCCGCGCGAGAGCAGCAGGCCGCCGGCGGCGGTCAGCACGATCGGCAGGACGATACCTGCGAGCGACGGCATCTGGTCATTCTCCCTCTTTCGGCAAAGTGTGAGTCTTTTCTGAACCGTACCTTAGCAGACACAGGTGGATTACGAAAGCCGCGATCGCACAAGCTCCATCGGGACACGCAGGAATCAACCGGCGGGGAGCGAGGCGTTGTGCCGGACCATCCGGCCGAGCTGCTCCTCCAGGCGGCGGCTCGTGAGCAGTCCGCGGCGCACGAAGAGCCTCCCGAGCGGCTCCTGGCGCATCCGCTGAAACGTCAGCACCAGGCGGATCTGAGGGGGCGTGAGGAGCTGCAGGCGATGCGCGGTCTCCCCGATGAGCTCCAGCGGCAGTCGCCGGGCGAGGAGGATGCTTAGCTGCCCATTTGTGAGATAGCCCCAGCGCAGCGCGATTTCGCAGAAGCGTTCGCGCTGGCGACGCTGGGAGACGAGCGTCTCCACGAGCGCTGCAAAGGTAATGACCCGGGAGTGGTACAGGAATTCGCCGAGCCGCAGGCGCCTTCGCGGAACGCCGGCGACCGGGGCGGGGCCTTTCTGCCGCGGCGCATCGGATCGCGGCGGAGGCTGCCGCGGTGCGGGCGGCCGCCAGGGCCGGTGCGGGACGGTGCTGGGGCGGGGGGCACGCGGGGGGGCCGGTTCGCGGCCCTCCGCGCGATCTCCCAGGTGCGCTTTGAGCAGGCCGTACGCGAGGCGGGCCGCGATGAAGCGTTCGGTTTGACGCACCTTTGCCGCCTGCCCGACCGCCCGATCCGGGTGCGTCTGGAGCGCCTTGAGCCGCCAGGCGGCCCTGAGCCCGGATTCCTGAAGATGGTCGAGAAACGTCGCGTCGAGTTCCCGGTCGAAGAGCAGCCGGCAGGCTGCAAGCAGTTCGCTCCGGCATGCCGCGTTCATCAGGGGGGATTATAGCCGCCATGGCGCCGGGAGGCCAGAGAAAGTGCGCGTCGGACATCGCTCTCCGGCTCGCCAACTGTGCTATCTTCAGGCAACTGTGGCCCGCGTTGGTGCCGCAGGCGACAGCAGCGGGTCGGGGGCAGGCACGGCAGGGAGGAACAGGACCGATGAGCCAGAAGAAAGAGAAGGACGCGCAGGAGCATTTGCCGGCCGCCGAGGGCGCGGTTCGCGCCTATGCCCGCAGCAAGACCTTCGTCGACGAGATCATGCGGGAGAACGAGCGCCTGCGCTACAAGGTCTTTCATCTGCAGCAGGAGCTGTCCAGCGTGTCCCGGGCGCCGGAAGACCGGCACCAGGACGTCCTCAGCGAGAACCAGCAGCTGCGCCGGCAGCTCGAGGAGATCAAGTCGCAGTTCGAGGCGCTGAATCGCGAGAACGAGGATTTCCGCCAACGCTACCAGGAGGTCGAGCACCAGAACGAGAGTCTGCTCAACCTTTACGTTTCGGGGTATCAGCTGCACTCGACGCTCAACGAGGAATCAGTGATTACGATCATCCGCGAGATCATGCTGAACCTGGTTGGCGCCGAGGTCTTCGGGATCTGGCTGCTCGACGCCGGTTCCGGCAGGATGCAGCTGGTGAGTGTCACGGACGAGTGCGGCCTGCTGGACGGGAAGCCGGTGAGGTTGCCGGCGGAGCGTTGGCAGACGCTGCGCGCAGGTGAGCCGTGGTACGGCGCTCCGGGAGGAGCACCGGCGACCGCGGGCGAGCCGGTCTCGTGCATTCCGCTCAAGCTCGAGGAGCGACCGGTCGGCGTCCTCGCCATCTACAAGCTGCTCGAGCAGAAGCAGGGGTTCACCCCGCTCGATCAGGAGATTCTCGGTCTGCTCGCGGCTCAGGCCGCGGCGACGCTCATCGGCGCCCGGACGTTCAGTCGCAGCGGCCAGGTCCTTGACTGGTCGGGCGCCGACGACGGCCTCGCCGTCGCCCTCGGCTAGGCGCGTCGCAGGACACGTGAAGAGACAGGGGCTGCAGATGCGGATCGGCATCGAGCACCGGGGGGACGAGGCGGTCGTTGTGGCCGGCGGGCAGTTCTGCGCCTCGCAGGCCGGCCTTCTGCAGCAGGCTCTGCTGCAGGCCTTCGAGGAGAAAACCCGGGTCTGTCTGGAGATGCGTGAGGTCGGGGAGGTCGATCTGAGCTTCCTGCAGTTGCTGTGCGCGGCTCATCACACGGCCGCCGCCCGCGCGATCACCTTTAGCCTCGGCGGCCTGGCGGCGGCTGCTGCGGTTCGGCGGCTGATCTGCGCCGCGGGCGCGCGGCGGGGCCCGGGCTGTCCCGGACGCTGCCTCTGGGATGATGATCTGGCCCCCGAGACGCCGGAAGGATGTGCTCCGGATCATGGCTGAACCGCTGCAGCCCGACGAGACGTTGGATGACATTCTGCCGGCGCTGATCGGCGGTTTTCGCGACGAAGCCCGCGAATTGCTCTGCGACATGGAATCCGCCATCATGGAACTCGAGCGGCGTCCGGACGACGACGAGCTGGTGGGGCGGGCCTTTCGCGCCCTGCACACCATCAAAGGCAACGGCGCAATGTTCGGTTTCGCCGCGCTGGAGGAGTTCGCCCACGATCTCGAGCATGTCTTCGACTTGCTGCGCAAGGGAAAGATGCGGGTTTCGCCCGAGATCATCGACCTGACGCTTGGCGCGAAGGACCGACTGCTCGCACTTCTCGACCCCGCCGACGACACCCCCGCGGAGGCCCGCCTGCGCGATGTCGCCCGGCGACGGATCGCGCGGGTGCTCGAGGATGCCGGTTCGCCGGAGGCCGCCCGGGCGCCGGCTGAGCGCGCGGCGATGACCACGGGGCGGGCATCGCTGCAGAAGGGGCCCGAGCCGCTTCCTGCCGCCCTCGTGGCGCACTTCAAGGACGAGGCGCGAGACCTGCTCGCCGACCTGGAGGGCGCCTTGATGGCGTTGGAGAGCAGTCCGCACGACGAGGAACTCATTGCCCGGGCGTTCCGCGCGCTGCACACCATCAAGGGCAATGCGGGGATGTTCGGCTACACGGAGCTCGAAGCCTTCGCGCACGAACTCGAGAGCGTTTTCGACCAGCTGCGGGCCAGCCGGCTGCCGGTCACCCGGGAGCTGATCGACATGACGCTCGAGGCCCGTGACCGGATCCTGAGCCTGCTCGCCGGCGTCGACGACGACGCGGAGCAGGAGCTCCGGGCCCGCGAAATCACGACCTTCCAGCGGATGCGCGCTCATGGCGAGATCGACGCCGTTCCGCCGGGCGATCGCGCCGTCCCGGCGGCTCCCGTCGCCTGGCGGCTGCTGTTCAAGCCCGACCGCTCCCTGTTCGCCGGGGGAACCGACCCGCTGCTGGTGTTCGAGGAGTTGCAGAGGATGGGGGAGTGCACCGTGACCGCGCTCCTCGACGAGGTGCCCGCCCTGGAGTCGATCGACCCGGGTGCCTGCTACCTCTCCTGGGAGATCCTGCTGACCACGAACCATACGCTGCCGGAGATTCGCGACGCGTTCATCTTCGTCGGCGGGGACGCCGCCGTCGCGATCACTCCGCTGAGCAGCGCCGAGGCGCCGGTCCCACCCGGTCCCGCGCTCACCGCTCGCGCGCAGCTCGCACCGGCGAGCGACGCGGACGAGTGCGGCCCTCGCCCTCCCGGTGAAATCCCCGCCGCCCGAGGCGAGGGACCGGCCGGGGTGCAGCGCGGCTCCGTCGCAGAGGCGGCGCTGCGCAAGTCGGGCGAAGTCGCCTCCACGTTGCGGGTGGCGGCGGAGAAGCTCGACAAGCTGGTCGATCTCGTGGGTGAGATGGTCACGGTTCAGGCGCGCCTGACGCTGCTGGCCAGCCGGCAGTCGGACCCGGAGCTGCTCGGGGTCGCCGAGGAGGTCGAGCGGCTGACGGCGGAATTGCGCGATCACAGCCTGAGCGTCCGGATGGTGCCCATCGGCCCGGCTTTTGGCAAGTTCCGCCGGCTCGTGCGCGATCTCTCGCATGAGATCGGCCGCGACGTGGAGATGAGGACCGAGGGGGAGGACACCGAACTGGACAAGAACGTCATCGACCGGCTCAACGACCCGATCGTCCATCTGCTGCGCAACAGCATCGATCACGGCATCGAGCCGCGCGGGCAGCGTCTGCGCGCCGGAAAGCCCGAGCGCGGCACTGTGCGGCTGAGCGCGTCGTACGCCGGCGCGAATGTCGTCATCCGCGTCGAGGACGACGGCGCGGGCATCGACGCCGAGGCGGTGCGGCGCAAGGCGGTGCACCGCGGCCTGATCGCGGAGGGCGACCAGCGGACGGAACGGGAACTCCACGCGCTGATGTTCCTGCCGGGTTTCTCGACCAGCGACAAAGTCACGACGATCTCCGGGCGGGGCGTGGGGCTCGACGTGGTCAAGCGCACCGTCGAGTCGCTGCGCGGCCGGGTGCACGTCGAGAGCCGCAGCGGCGAGGCTACCGCGTTCGAGATTCGCATCCCGCTCACGCTGGCGATTATCGAGGGTCTCGAGGTCGTGCTCGGCGGCGATCACCTGATCCTGCCGCTGGCGGTCGTGAAGGAGTGCGTCGAACTGGTGCGCCGTCCCGGGGACGAGGGCCGGGAGCGAGCGCTGGCCGAGATCCGCGGCGAACTCGTGCCGTATGTGCGGCTGCGCGACTGGTTCCGGGTGCCCGGCGCGGCGCCCGCGCGCGAGCAGATCGTCGTGACCGAGACCGATGGCCAGCGCGTCGGCCTGGTCGTCGACCGGGTGATCGGCGGACAGCAGACGGTCATCAAGCCGCTCGGGCGCCTGTTCCGGGAGGTCCGCGGGTTCTCGGGGGCGACGATCCTCGGCGACGGCACCGTGGCCCTGATCCTCGATGTGACCCAACTGGTCCAGCACGTGGAGCTCGCGGCGCCCGCGGGGCTTTCCCGGGCGTGACGTTTCGCGCGGCCGAGAGCGGGGCGCGCCGCGAACCCGGCGGGCTCCGGGGGGGGCAGTCGATGGCGCGGGAGTCGGTCCGCGAGCCGGTCAATTGCGTTGCGCCGCTGGTCCCGATGCCCGACGCGGTCTTCAGGCGCTTCAGCCAGATGATCCAGCAGGAGTGCGGGATCAAGATGCCCGTCGTCAAGAAGACCATGCTCGAGGCGCGCCTGAGAAAGCGTCTGCGCGCGTTGGGTCTCGTCCACTTCGAGGAATATTGCGACTACGTCTTCGGCCCCGGCGGTTTCGAGCACGAACTCGTGCACCTGCTCGACGTCGTCACGACGAACAAGACGGATTTCTTCCGCGAGGGCGTGCAGTTCGAATATTTGCAGCGCGCGGCCCTGCCGGCACTGGTCGAACGCGGGCTGCGCGCGCCGCTGCGGGCCTGGAGCGCGGGATGCGCCACCGGGGAGGAGGCCTACACGCTGGCCATGGTGCTCGAGGAATTCCGGTTCCGGCGTCCGGGCTTCGAGTACCAGATCCTCGCCACCGATCTGTCGACGCGCGTGCTGCAGGCGGCGGCCCGCGGTGTCTACCGCGCGGAGCGGATCGAACCGGTTCCGGCCCCGCTGCGCTCGCGCTACATCCTGCGCAGCCGCGACCGCACCCAGCCTCTTGTGCGGATCCACCCCGACCTGCGCTCCCGCGTCTCGTTTCAGCGGCTGAATTTCCGCGACAACGACTACGCGGTGGGCGCGCCGTTCGACGTGGTCTTCTGCCGCAACGTGCTGATCTACTTCGAGAAGGAGTTTCAGCGCGAATTGCTGCTGCGGCTGATCGGACGGATCGGACCCGGCGGGTACCTGTTTCTCGGACACACCGAGAGTATCCACGGCATGGGACTGCCGGTGACCGCGATGGGGTTCTCGACGTATCGCACCGTCGGCTGAGGGGGAGCCATGCACGCGATCCGTCAGATCCGCGTCCTGATCGTCGATGACTCGGCGGTCGTCCGCCAGGCCCTCGCCGACATCCTCGCGTCCGACCCCGAAATCTCGGTGATCGGCACCGCGCCCGACCCATACGTCGCCGCCGAGAAGATCCGCCACGAAGTCCCCGACGTCATCACGCTGGACGTCGAGATGCCGCGGATGGACGGTTTGACCTTTCTGCGCAAGATCATGACGCAGCATCCGATGCCGGTGGTGATCTGCTCGAGCCTGACCGAGGCAGGGGCCGTGACCACGCTGCGCGCGCTGGAGTACGGCGCGGTGGACGTGATCCTCAAGCCGCGACTGGGGGCGCGACAGTTCCTGGAGGAGAACCGCATTCGTCTGCTCGACGCGGTGAAAGCCGCCGCCCGCGCGCGCGTCGCCAGGATTCTCGTGCGCGAGGATCGGGTCGCCCCGAAGCTGAGCGCGGACGTGGTGCTGAAGCCGGCCGCGCCCGACGGCCTGATCCACACCACCGAGAAAGTCGTCGTGATCGGCGCCTCGACGGGGGGAACCGAGGCCATCCGCGAACTGCTCGAGAGCCTGCCCAGCGACGCGCCGGGCATGGTGATCGTCCAGCACATGCCCGAGCACTTCACGAAGGCTTTCGCCCAGCGTCTCGACGGCCTCTGTCGGGTCAGCGTCAAGGAGGCCCGGCAGAACGACTCCGTCATCCGCGGGCAGGTCCTGATCGCGCCCGGCAATCGCCACACCCTGCTCAAGCGCAGCGGCGCGCGCTATTTCGTCGAGGTCAAGGACGGCCCGCTCGTCTGCCGGCACCGCCCCTCGGTCGACGTGCTCTTTCGTTCCGCCGCGCGCTACGCCGGGCCGAACAGCGTCGGGGTGATCATGACCGGCATGGGGGACGACGGCGCCCAGGGAATGCTGGAGCTCAAGCAGGCCGGCGCCCTGACCATCGCTCAGGACGAGGCTTCGTGCGTCGTCTTCGGCATGCCGAAGGAGGCGATCAAAAAAGGGGGGGTGGACCGCGTGCTGCCGCTCGGGTCCATCCCGGCGCTGCTGCTGCGCGCCGGTCTCTGATGCGTCGCGGTCTCGCGCATCTGATCCGGCCCGGGGAGACCGCGCCACCGCCGGCGATGCAGCTCCACATCGGCGAGTACCGGGTCAGCCGCTCACCCGAAGTGCTCTACACACTGCTGGGCTCCTGCGTCGCCGTGTGTCTCTACGACGCCGCGGCCGGCGTCGGCGGCATGAACCACATTCTGCTGCCGGGGCGGGCCGCGGACGAAGGGCGGTTCGAGGCCGTTTCCCGCTTCGGTCAGGACGCCGTGGAGTTGCTCGTGCGGGCGCTGGTTGCCGCCGGTGCGGCCCGCAGGCGCCTGGCGGCCAAGCTCTTCGGCGGCGGGCACGTCATCCGCCAGATGGACGAGGTCACCTCGCCCGGCTTCCGCAACGTGCGGTTCATCCGCGAGTTGATGGAGCAGGAGCGCATCCCCGTCGTCGCCTCGGATCTCGGCGGGTACGAGGCGCGAAAGGTCTGGTTCCGCACGGACACCGCCGACGTGATCCTCAAACGGGTGCCGGTGAAGCTCGTCGCGGTGGTGCGGCGCGAGGAGGGGCAGTTCCGCCGGCAGGTGCTCAAGAACGTGCGAGGCTCAATTTAACGAGGGTGACACAGCTCCACTGCCGACCCGACTGGGCTGGGTGGAGGGGTGGCGCGAAGGGGAGGTGCCCAGATCCGCGCGTACGCGCGGATCCAGCAGCAGAGAAGGCATTTCAACCGCTGAAAAAGCACGATTTCTTGCAGGAAGCATGGGGTGGCAGAGGTCAAGTTTCGCTTGAAGCATGCATTGCGATCAGATATGGGCAACG
>JANOHV010000178.1:0-4339 GCA_031406795.1 Candidatus Rokuibacteriota bacterium | reverse complement strand
CCTGGTCCGGTTTATCCAAGTCGTTGCTCATATCTGATCGCAATGCCTGCTTCAAGCGATGCTTGCCCTCTGCCACGCCGTGCTTCCTGCAATAAGTCCGGCTTTTTCGGCGGTTGAAATGCTTCCTCTGCTGCTGGATCCGCGCGTACGCGCGGATCGGGGATCTGCGCTGCGGATTTCAGGGAGTCGAAGATAGATGGTGATTATTCGCACTCATTCATGATAGAAAAAGTTTTAATTGGGAAAGCTCTATTTCACTGGGAGGGACTGATGAGTAATTACTCGGCAGCAGCGGTTGTTCGCAAGGTTCTGGGGATCGGTACGCTCGTCGCGCTCTCCACGCTCTTTCTGACGGTCTTCTGCGTTCCCCGCGCCGAAGCGATCCCGGCTTTTTCCCGCGAGTACAAGACCGAGTGCACGACCTGCCATACGATCTTCCCGCACCTCAACGAGTTCGGGCAGGCCTTCGAGAAGAACGTCTTTGTCTGGCCCGGGGGTGTGCCGATATCGAAGAAGGTGAGGGTCTCCCAGACCGAGGAGGAGCGCAAGTCGGCGGAATTCATCAATCTCTCGGGCATTCCGGCGGTGTTGCCGCTCTCCGCCGTGCTGGCCACGAGCTACATCTTCGACGACACCAAAGAGGACGAATTCGATCAGAAGAACCTCAGGGCTTCGCTGTTGGCGGGTGGCGCCTTTGGCTGGGACATCATCGGCTTCTGGTTCAACCAGAGCCTGGGCAGCTTCAGCGCGAGTCCCACGGCCCCCGGGTACTGGTTTGCGGTCCGCGACCCGCTGGGGATTCCCGCCCACATCCGGGCCGGGAAATTCTCCCCCGACCTGAGCCTCCGATCGACGCTGTTGGTCCGCCCGACGGTCTCATCTGCAGGCTATACCGCAGACGGCTTCTCGTGGACCGGGGCACAGGCCGGACTCGAGCTCAGCTCCTTCCTCGGTCCCCGGGTCCAGGTCGTCCTCGGCATGAACGACCGGAATAACAATACCGCAGCGAACGCCCCCGCGACCGTCAACGCCAAGGGCGAGGTCGTCGCGGGCAAGGTCGCCGCGGCAAACAGCGTCAACGATTTTTACGGGCGCATCGGCGTGAAATTCGGCGGGGCCGATTATCACGGGAAGGAGCCGGACATCGACCTCGACAAGGACTCCGTCTGGGATTACCTGTCGGTTTCCGTCGGCGCCTTCGGGTACTTCGGCTCGACGTCGATAGGCGACGGCGTCGACCACGACCTGTCCCGCTACGGCGTCCAGGCCGAGGCGAGCTATAAAAAGGCGATCCTGATGCTCGGCGCGACTTTCGGCGAGAACAACGCCGATGCCGACGATCCGTTGAAATCCACGGCGCTCTCTGCGGGGTTCGACTATTTCCTGAGCGCGAAGTTTGCGGCGGGAGTGCGCTACGACGTTCTCGATGTCGATGGGAAGGACCAGAGGACGGTCATCATCCCCGCCATCATCTACGCCCCGTTGCAGAGCTTCAAGCTGCAGCTGAGCGCCGCCATCGACTCCAATCCCACCAGCGCCAACACCGGCGAGGCCGACGCCAACACCACGGCGACGCTGAGCGCGACGCTGTCCTTCTAGGGGGGTCACATGGGCAGAACTTGGAAACTCAAGCCGCTGTTCGTCGCGGCGGCGCTGTGCCTCGCGGCGGGCCCGCTCGCGGCCGCCGACCTCAAGACCGTTGGCAGCGGCGACGCGATGAACTTCGATCCCGCCATCTTCCCCGGCGAGATGAGGCAGAAGTTCGAGGTCATGCGGGTCAAGTGCGTCAAGTGCCACACCATGGAGCGGACGATCGTCTCCATCAAGACCGGCGTCGCCCCGGTCTCCGGGCAGCCCTTCGACCGGGGGGCGACGAAGGCCTACGGCATCAAGATGTTGCGCAAGCCGGACTCCGACATGAACAAGGAGCAGGTCAAACAGGTCGTCGAACTGATGAACTATCTGATCGATGAGGCCGCCCGGTGAGGCGGATCGCGTGAACTGTCGCCCGGCGCCCGCCCGGCACGGGCGCCGCGGGCGGCACGCACCGGCAAGCCATGGTTGAACAGCGCCCCTCCTTGCCCCGGCGGCTGGCGAACTGGCGCCAAGGTCTGGCGGCGCGCTTCACCGCCCTCTTCCTGGTGATGGCCCTGATCGTCGCCGTCACCGGCGTGTTCGGCATCTCGAGAATCACGCTGGTCGGCGGCACGGTTCAGGAGATGGTGCGGACCCGGGCCGCCCAGGAGAAGATGGCGGTGCTGATGAAGGTCACCGTGCAGGAGTCCCGGGTCCACCTCCTCGAAGCGGCGATGGCGTTCAGGGAAGCCGACGACTTCGACTTCGCCCGGGACGACTACGAGATGATGCGGGAGCGCTTCCGCGGGTATCTGAACCTGCTGCTCAAGGGCAACGCGAAGGTCGGCATCGAGGCCGCGCCGGCCGGCAGCAAGCTCGAGCAGAAGATCAGCGCCGTGCAGGCCGTCTGGACCGAGTTCGAAGCCGCCGCGGGCCGGCTGCTCTCCCTCAAGAGCGAATTGCTCGAGGCGGCGGCAGCGGATGCGAGCGGGGCGGCCGCGAAGGAGAGCCTGAGCAATCCGCGCCTGAACCTGCTGATCCGCGAGGATATTCTTGCCGCGAGCGGCAAGGTCGAATCGGCGATTGACGAGCTGCTGGTCACGGTGGGCACGCTGATGAACGAGACCCGCGAGGAGGTGGCGGCGGTGCAGCGCAAGGCCCGCGTCGCGCTGGTTTCGGTGAGCGTCTCGGCCGTCGTGCTGGCGTTGCTGCTCGGCATGGCCGCGACGCGGAGGCTGGTGATCCGTCCGCTGCTGGAGATGAAGGGCGCCGCGGAGAAGATCGCGTCGGGGGACCTGACCCACACGCTGCCGATCCGCGGGCGCGGCGAGATTGCGCTGCTCGGCGGGGCCATCAACACCATGGCCGCCAACCTCAAGGAGATGTTCCTGAAGATCCGGGAGGTCACCGAGAGTCTGTCGCAGACCACTGAGGACATCGTCTCCGCCTCGCGGCGGGTCATGAGCGCCGCCGACGTTCAGAAGACCGCCATCGAGACCACCGCCGGCGCCGTCGCGGACATGAGCGTTTCGAACACCGCCATGGTCGAGAGCGCGCACCGGCTCTCGCAGTCCGCGGTGAACGCCTCTTCCGTGATCACCGAAACACGTCAGGCGATCAACAGCGTCGCCGGAAGCTCGGAGGTGCTGGAGTCCTCGACCGAAGCGACCGCCTCGTCGGTGCACCAGCTGATCATGGGCATCAGGGAGATTGCCAAGGGGCTCGAGTCGCTTTCCGCGTCGTCGGAGAGAATCACCTCCTCGGTCACGCAGGTCAGCGCCTCGACCAAGGAGATCGAGCACCACGCCGTCGAGTCCGTCGGTCTCGCGGAACAGGTCCTGGCCGACGCTTCGGGCCGGGGGGCCGCCGCCGCCGTCGATGCCCTGACGGGGATCGAGCGCATCCGCGCCAGCGTGCGGTCGCTCGCGGACGTCGTCGAGTCGCTGGGCAAGCGCTCCCTGGACATCGGCTCCATTCTGACCATCATCGACGACATCGCCGACCGGACGAATCTCCTGGCCCTGAACGCGGCCATCCTCTCCGCGCAGGCCGGGGTGCACGGTCGCGGATTTGCCGTGGTGGCTGCGGAGATCAAGCACCTGGCGGAGAAGACCTCGGTGTCCGTGAAGGAGATCGGCGGGCTGATCGCCACGGTGCGCGAGGAGACTTCTTCGAGCGTCACGAAGGCCGCCAGCGGGCTGGAGGCGGTCGACGCCGGGTTGAAGCTCGTGCGGGGCGTCGAGAGGGCGCTCGGCAGCATCGCGAAGAGTTCGGTGGCGTCGTCGGATATGGCGAAGGCGATCCAGCGCTCGACGGCCGAGGAGGCGCAGGCGGTAAACCAGATCGCCCACGCCATCCAGGAGATGGTCAGCCACGCCGAGGGCATCGCCCGGGCGCTGCAGGAGCAGAACACGGGCAGCATCTTCATCATCGGCCAGACCGAGAAGATGAAGGAGGTTTCCCGCCAGGTGCGCGGGGCGATCGGCGAGCAGCGTCAGGGCAGCAACCACATGGTGGAGGCGATCGACGACGTTGCGCGTCAGGCGGAGGCCATCGCGCAGGCGACGGGGCTGCAGAAGCAGAAGAACGCGGAAATCGTCAGCTCGATGGACCGGATCCAGCAGGCGACCGGCTCGCTGGTGCTCTCTTCGAACGAAATGAAACCCACGATCGGGGCACTGACCTCCGCCGCTCAGAAGCTCCACGACGAACTGGAGAAATTCACCGTCTGAAGTACGGCTGCTGAAAAGGGCCCATCTGCGGC
>JANOHV010000175.1:0-3444 GCA_031406795.1 Candidatus Rokuibacteriota bacterium | reverse complement strand
GATACCCGTACGCGCTCATCGCGCCGAAAGTCGAGGCGGAGACAAAGAACGTCGCGGCGATGGACCCGCCGGTGTAGATGAGGAAGATCGAGGCCAGCGTCACCCCGTTGAGCGCGGAGTAGAGCAGGAAGAGCCCCGTTGCGGCGCCGGCGCTGAGCCGGTTGATGGCGCCGCTGATGGCGATCACCAGACCGAGTTCGCCGAAGATGAGCGCATAGAACACCATGCGGTTCCCGAAGATGGCTTTGAGCAGGCCGGGACTGCCTGCCGTGAAGAGCGCCGCCACGCTGGTGAGCGCGAGGCCGGCGAACATCCAGGCGTAGACGCGGCGGACGAACTCCGCGGGGATCGCGGCGGTGCGATCGATAGGATAGGTCACGGTTGAATTCAAGGCGGATCCTCCTCGCGGTTCGCCCGGGTCACGGTTCTCTTGTCCAATGCTTATGAAAATAGCAGATTGCGGCGCGTTATTCCACCGGCATTGCCCTGCCGCCGGCCACGTCACCTGCCGACGAATGCCAGCCTGACAGCGGCGGACTCAGCGCCGCCCCGTCGATGCGGCCTCTCAGGGAGGCGACCGATTTCACGAGCAGGAAACCGGAGCGTGAAGAGCGAGGAGGTTGGGTGGCGGCTGCCGGGAGGAAGGTCGCGTCGTGCCCATGCTATAATCACAAGTCCGTTGGAGGATGCGCACCAGCGCCAAGAAGCGTTTGAGGTGACGGCGCCTCCGGCGTTGAATGACGGTGGGTTGGCAGCGATTACGGCAGAAGAGGAGTCAGAGTGAGCAACAGATCGATTGGGCGAGTGACTGCAGTTTCCATTCTGGTCTTCACCCTATTGCTTCCTGGAGCCGCAGTTCCGGCGGCTGAACCGGGGATGGTCGTCCGGCCGGACGCTTCCGGCCCGATCCTCGTCGTGGTTCCCGCCGACAAGACCCCGCAGGCCGTGCCGGTGGTGGGCAGACCGGCTTCAAGGAGTCACCGATTCACCCTCGCCGAGAAGCTCGCGGCGATGGAGGCCAGGAGGCGCAAGCTGGCCGAGATCGAGGCAAAGAAAGCCGGAGCCCTGACTCCCGCAGCCCAGGGAGTCAAGTGACCCCATGTCGGGAGTAGATGGTCGCATGAAGAACTCGTTGAAGGCACTGCTCGTCTCTCTGTCGCTTGCGGTTCTGCCGGTCTGGTCCCACGACGCCTCGGCGGCGCTGGTGGTCGACCCGGCGAGCGGCTACCTGATTCCGGACTATTTCGGCAACCCGAACTGGGCGAATTCCCCCCCGTTGCGGAAATTCGTCGACTCGCTCCCGCCGCTGGGTTGCACGACGCCGACGCCGCTCGGCCAGTGCATTCCCGTCGCGGTCGCCGATCCGGACGCCTTCCCGGCGCCGCCCTCCGATTATTACGAAATCGCCGTGGTCGAGTACGAACAGCAGATGCACAGCGACCTGCCTCCCACGCGGCTGCGCGGCTACGTCCAGCTCGAGACCGCGGCCAACAGTGGGGTCAGCAGCCACTTCCCCTTGAGGTACGTTGGCGGCGGCCCCATCCTGGACACGGGCGGCAATCCGGTCTTTGCGGTTCTGAAACCGCAGTATCTCGGCCCGATCATCGTCGCCAGGAAGGATCGGCCGGTCCGCGTCAAGTTCGTCAACTACCTCCCCACGGGCCAGGGAGGGGAGCTTTTCATCCCGGTCGACACTTCGATCATGGGCGCCGGCATGGGCCGCAAGACGGCGAGCGGCGTGGACTGCATGGACCCGGCCGACCCGCTGTACGATCCGAACAACCCGCTCACCGCGTGCGTCGACTTCACGGAAAACCGCGCCACGCTGCACCTGCACGGCGGCCTCAGTCCCTGGATCAGCGACGGGACACCCCATCAGTGGATCACCCCCGCCGGCGAGGCCACCGTCTATCTCAAGGGCGACAGCGTTCAGAACGTCCCGGACATGCCGAATCCGGGCCCCGGCGCCCAGACCTTCTACTGGACCAACCAGCAGAGCGCGCGGTTGATGTTCTACCACGACCATTCCTGGGGTATCACCCGGCTCAACGTCTACGCCGGCGAGGCCGCCGTCTACCTGATCACGGACCAGACCGAACAGGACCTGATCACCGCGGGGACTATTCCCGCGGACCAGATCCCGCTGATCATCCAGGACAAGACCTTCGTCGACGCCGCGACGATCGGCGCCACTGACCCGACCTGGGCCTGGGGCACCGCTCCGGGCAAACCGGCCGCCGTGCCGAGGACCGGCGATCTCTGGTGGCCGCACGTCTACATGCCTGCGCAGAATCCCTATGACGCCGGCGGCGCCAACCCCTTCGGCCGCTGGCACTATGGTCCCTGGTTCTTCCCGCCCACGCTGAATATCGCCTTTCCGCCTGTTGCGAACCCCTACTTCGACTGTTGGCTGGCCGACGCGGCGAAGCCGTTCCCCTACAATGTCGACGGGCCGTGCACGCAGCCCTGGCAGCCGCCCGAGATGCCCGGCACCCCGAACCCGTCCTGGGGTGCGGAGGCGTTCATGGACACACCGCTGGTCAACGGCACCGCCTATCCGACCCTGGATCTGCAGCCGAGGCCGTACCGGTTCCGCATTCTCAACGCCGCGCACGACCGGTTCTTCAACCTGCAGT
The DNA here is from genome assembly GCA_031406795.1 of Candidatus Rokuibacteriota bacterium. Classification (GTDB taxonomy): domain Bacteria; phylum JAUVQV01; class JAUVQV01; order JAUVQV01; family DATDCY01; genus DATDCY01. The sequence continues at coordinate 808 of JANOHV010000175.1, read as the reverse complement.
TCTATGTGGCCGACCCGGTCGTCAGATCCGCCGACAACCGGGGACTGACCGAGGTCCGGATGGTGCCGGCCGCGGCGACCCCGGGTTTCCCGGAAACCTGGCCGACGGACGGCCGCCCCGGCGGCGTGCCCGACCCGGCGACGGCCGGCCCCGCGTGGATCCAGATCGGCACCGAAGGGGGATTCCTGCCGGCCCCCGTGCTTCTGGAGAACACGCCGATCAACTGGAACACTGACGTCACCACTTTCAACGCGGGCAACGTCAACCAGGGCACGATGATTCTCGGCCCCGCCGAGCGCTCGGACGTCATCGTCGACTTCTCCCAGTACGCCGGCAAGACCCTGATTCTGTACAATGACTCCCCCGCCCCCTATCCGGCCCTGGATCCGCACTACGATTATTTCACCGGCGCGGAAGACCTGACCGATATCGGCGGGTCCGCCGGCACGCCGGTCGGCTTCGGCCCCAACACCCGCACGATCATGCAGATCAGGGTGTCGGGAAGCGGCGGTGTCGCGCCCGTCAACGATTTTAGCCCGACTTTGCTGACGAACCTGGAGAATGCCTTCAGGTCGACCGGCAGCACCGCCGGGGGGAACTTCGTGCCCGGCGTGTTCGCAAAATCCCAGAACCCGGTGATCGTCGCCCAATCGGCCTACGACACGGCCTACAACAAGACCTTCCCGACCGCTTTCCCGTATTGGGGCGTGTCGCGCATCGGTGACGAGAGCGTCTCATTCGTCACGACCGACCAGGTCCCGGTGAACAACTACTTCATGCAGTCCAAGGCCATCCAGGACGAGATGGG
>JANOHV010000141.1:0-8859 GCA_031406795.1 Candidatus Rokuibacteriota bacterium | reverse complement strand
TCGTTGTTGCCGATGTTGTAGATCCGCCACGGCGCGTAGCTCGTCGCGCTGTCCGGCCGCATGCCGTTCCAGGCCGGATCGGGCGCGGCGACCCGGTCGGTAACCCGGACCACCCCCTCGACAATGTCGTCGATGTAGGTGAAGTCGCGCCGCATCTTTCCCTCGTTGAACACCTCGATCGGCCGCCCCTCGATGATCGCCTTCGTGAAGAGAAAGAGCGCCATGTCCGGGCGGCCCCACGGGCCGTACACGGTGAAAAAGCGCAGCCCCGTGCAGGAGATCCCGAAGAGCGAGGCGTAGGCGTGCGCCATCAGCTCGTTGGCCTTTTTCGTGGCGGCGTACAGCGACACCGGGTGATCGACGTTGTCGTGCACCGAGAACGGCATCGCGCGGTTCGCGCCGTAGACCGAACTCGACGAGGCGAACACCAGGTGCCCGACCTTCGTGTGCCGGCACCCCTCGAGCACGTTGAGAAAACCCACCAGGTTCGACTCCGCGTAGGAGTGCGGGTTCACCAGCGAGTAGCGCACGCCCGCCTGCGCCGCCAGGTTGACCACCGCGTCGAAGCCCTGCTCCGCGAAGAGCCGCGCCATCGCCTCGCGGTCCTCGAGCGAAATGCGCGCATGGGTGAATCCGCCGTGCGCCAGCAGCCGATCGAGCCGCGCCTGCTTCAGCGTGACGTCGTAGTAGTCGTTCATGTTGTCGAGCCCGACGACGGTGTCGCCCCGCTCGAGCAGCCGCCGCGAGAGGCCCGAGCCGATGAAACCCGCGGCCCCGGTGACGAGAATATTCTTCACAGTCCGAACTCCCCCGAGTCCACCCACTCGGCCTTGATCAGTGTCCACCAGTCTTCGGCGAGGCCGGCGGCGACGTAATCGTAGGGCAGCCAGCCGTAGCCCTTCTCGCCCCACCCCGCGCCCCAGCTGTTGCGGATCAGGAAGGCGCCGACGGTCTGCTTCGCGCCGCGCTCCTTGTTCTTGATCTTCTTCGCGTCGTCATACCCGACCGCGACGATCGCGTGCCCGCCCGAGACCTTCTCCTTCATCCCCGGGAACGGGATCTCGCCGCCCGCGCCCGCCTGCTCGATCGAGGTGTAGACCGTGAAGCCGAACATCGACGGGACGCCGCCCGCGATATAGGTCTTGATCTTCTCGATCAGCGTGGCGGGTTTCGTCCCCGGCGGGTCGAGCGAAAAATAGCTCATCGCGCAGTATTTCGCCGCGAACGCGTAGCAGAACGCCGGCGGCTCCTTCTCGACGTCCTTCTCGGCGTAGGGCCAGAACTTCTCCGGCGGCACGCCGAAGAGCACCAGCGCGCCCATCGTCGTGCGCAGATACGCGCCGGTGTCGCCCTTGAGTTTCAGCAGGTTGCGCGTCGCCTTGTACAGAAACAGCCGCGAGGCATCCACGTGCTTGCCGAACGCGCGCTGCTCGAAGTACTCCACGAGCGCCACCCCCGCGTTCGCAGTGCACGAGCCGATCTGCCCCTGGTCTTCGATGGGCGGACACCATTCGCGCAGGTCGGCCTTCGCGGGGAGTTTCTTGCGCGGCGAGCGCATGTGCGCCCGCGCCAGCAGCGGGGCGATCTGCTCGTGTTCCGCGGTGTAGTCGCGGATGTCAGGCCAATCCGGCAACCAGCCCATGCCGCGGACAATCCTGCCCTGCTCCGTCATCTCGCCTCCCTCCCGTTGTTGAACGTCGGACACCGCCTGATAGAAGATGAATTCTGCAACGAGCGGGGGTGGGAAATCAAGCCGGCAACGCTTACGAAGGGTAACCCTTCATACAAGCGCCCTTCGACGGGCTCAGGGCGAGCGGTACTGATGGGGGCACCGTTCATTGAAGGGTTACCGCGGAGAGCCGGCGAACGACTAGAAGGCGGCCTTGGCGCTCAGCGAGACCCGGGCGACGTCGTAATCGAAACTGTCGATGGTGGAGTTGCGGCTCTCGACGCCGGCCGCCAGCTCGAGCGTGAGCCACCGGGTCGCGTCGAAGCCCAGCGCCGCGGATCCGCCGAGCGTGGTGTCGGTCCGCTCGCCCGCTTCGAACCCCGACACCACCGCGTTCGGGTAGTCGTCACTGCCGTACTGCACGCCGACGCGGGCATGGATCTTCGGCGTGAAGCGCTGCGAGAGGCTCGCGGCCGCCGCCGTCCTCAGGTAATAGGGGTTCTGCGGGTAATCGGATTCCCGCGACGCGCGGGAGAGATCGATGCCCAGCAGCGTCCGCCGGGTGAACGAGTGCCTGACCCCCGCCAGCAGCGTGTAGTAGCTGCCGTCTTCGGTGCCGAGCGAGGGGTCCTGCGCCTCGTAGCGTTTCCACTGAAATCCCGCCTTGACCAGTCCGGCCGACCGTGACGTGACATCCCAGGTCAGGCCGGCGGCGGCCTGGATCGCGCTGTTGTCCTGCGCGCTCAAAGAGTCGTACGCGTAGGTCACCTGGGAGGCCTCGATCAACGCGGAGAGCGCCGGCCGGAATCTCCAGTGCAGATCCGCCTGGACCGTGGTCTCGACGCGGTCGCGCTGGACGCTGAGCTCGAAGGTGGGCTGCGTGCGGTTCCCGGAGATTTCCAGCCGCAGCGCGTCCCGGATGGCGTAGGCCACGCTGGCGCTCAACGTGTTCAGCGTGAAGTCCTCGCCGTCGCCGAACTCCTGCGTGCCGGGCAGGTAGCGCTTCGCGTGCCGGTCGGCGAGCTTGAAGCTCAAGCCGCCGGGAAAATCCGCGCCGACCGCGGCGCCGACGAACCAGTCCGCGCCGTTCCGCTCTTCTACGCCGTGGTAGCTCAGGAAATCGAGACCGCCTTCGGCGCTCAGCGTGAAGCGGCGCACGGGCAGCTCCAGGCGCAGCGCGGGGGCAATCGACGTCACCCAGCCGCTCTCGGGGTTCTCCGAGGCCAGGTGGACGTTGTCGTCGTGCGTCGCGGTGACGCCCAGGGCCGGGAACAGCAGCGCCGGCCCGATCTGAATGCCCTCCGCGGCGATCGCGCCCGCCGGTGCCAGAAGGAAGATGGCGGCCGTCAGCAGGCCGGGAATCGGAATGGCGCGCAATGATTTCACGTCGTTTTCTCCGCGGCGCCCGGCAGATCGCGCCCTTCGAGGATCGCCCGCGGGTTGGTTTCCACCAGCGCCCGCGCCGCCTCTTCTCCGACGATCCGCGCGGCTGCGGCGCGCCCGCCCGCGAGGCGGGGCGAACGCTCGTGCGCCCAGTGCGCGTCGGTGGCCAGCAGATGGACCCAGCCCTTCTTCAGAAAGCGCTTCGCCGCCGCGCTCGCCGCCGGCCCGAATTCGCCGAGCAGACTCCCCGCCGTGATCTGCAACAGCGCGCCGGCCCGCACCAGCGGCTCCAGACGGCGCCAGTCGCGCTGCAGCGACGCGGTGCGCTCCGGGTGGGTCACGATCGGGACGAGCCCGCGCTCGAGCAGGATGCCGATGAAGGTGTCCGCGCGCTGCGGCAGCACCTGGTAGGGGAACTCGAGCAGGAAGTAGCGTCCGTTACCGCCGAGAGTCAGCACGTTGCCCGGCGCCAGGTTAGGTCGGATGTGGTAGTCGCCGCCGACGACGATCTCGAGCGGAATACCGGCGTCCCGAAGGCGCTGCCGCAGTTCGCCGACCGCGGCCTCGATGCCCGCCGACGAGTTCGGGAAGACATCGCTGACGTGTGGCGTCGCGGCGACGGTCCCGATGCCATCCTCGACCGCGATGCGGCACATCTGGAGCGCTTCTTCCCAGTCGCCGGCCCCGTGATCAAGGCCGGGGAGGATGTGGTTGTGCAGATCGATCATGGCCATCGGAGTATCCGCGGACAGTGCGGCGATCTCAGGAAGGCTCGCCGCTCAAGGCCGGAGCCCGCGGCGAGAGCGCCCCGGACGAGCCGCCCTCCGCGCCTGCTATCACCGCGCCGAAGAGCAGCCAGCCGGCACAAAGGCCGGTGAAGTTGCTCGCCATGTCGAGCCACTCGAACTGGCGGCCCTTGCCCCCGACCAGCGGCTGGAGCACCTCGGTGGAGCAGGCATACAGGACCAGCGACGCGGGCACGCCGTAACGCAGCAGGCGATCGAATCGCTTCCGGGCCGCGCCCACGGGCACCGACCAGCGCACCAGCCAGGCCAGCGTCAGAAAGATCGCGCCGTGGGCAAGTTTGTCCTCGTTGGCGAAGAACAGGTGGACTTCCCGGAACGAACTGGCAGGCGCGAAGATCATCCAGTTGAGCGCCGCGAAGAAACCTGCCGCCAACGTCACCCGAACCCACCCCGGCTGGTTGAGCAGCGACCAGCGGGTCTGGACCGGACTCGCCCACCAGGGGGTCATGACCACTCGAGCGCACATGTTGCTGATTTTGCAGCGAACGGCGAGGAAATGCAAGGCCGCGGCGGGGGATCGATCTATTTCGGAGCTTTCTCTTCGCAGTCGATGCAATCGGCGTATCCGGAGAGTATACTTCGCGCATGTCACTGAAAGAGGGCTTTCGCGAAATCGAGGAGGCGCTCCTTGGGGAAGTTCGTCGGCACTACGGCGACCGCCTCGTCTCGCTGGTCGTCTATGGGTCAGTCGGTCGCGGCACCATGCGGCCCAATTCCGACATCGACCTGCTGATCGTCGCCGACGGGCTGCCCTCGGGCAGGATCCCCCGGGTCGATAACTTCTCGGAGGTGGAGCGACGGCTGGCGCCCCTGCTCGAACGCTTCCGACAACAGGGAATCTCCACGGAATTCTCGCCGGTTTTCAAAACTCCCGAGGAAGCGGCGCACACAACGCCGCTTTTCCTGGACATGGTCGACGATGCCGTCATCCTCCACGATCGCGATGGCTTCTTCGCCGGGGTTCTCGACCGGCTGCGTTCCCGGCTCGCAACGCTGGGTTCCCGGAGGATCTGGCGGGGGAATGCCTGGTACTGGGACCTCAAGCCTGATTACAAGCCCGGGGAGATTTTCGAACTATGACGAATGGTTCCCTCGCGGAGGCTTACCTGCAGAAGGCTACCGCCCGCATCGACGTCCTCGAGCTGCTCAGTACCAAGCAGGCCTGGTCCGACGTTGTGCGAGAGGCTCAGGAGATCGTCGAGCTCGCGCTCAAAGGGATGCTGCGCTATGTCGGCGTGGAGCCGCCGAAATGGCACGATGTCGGCGGCATTCTCGTGGAGCACGGTGACCGTTTTCCCGGCGAGACGAGGGAGAGTCTCTTGCGCATGGCCGACGTCTCCAAGCGGCTGCGCAAGGAAAGGGAGCTTTCTTTCTACGGCGACATCGATTTCATCCCCACCGAGGAATACTCGGAGGAGTTGGCGCGCGACTTCGCCTCGGAGGCGTCGTACATCGTTCACCGCGCGACCGTGCTGATGGAGCGAAAGAGCGCAACAAAATCATAATTTCTATTGACAGGCTTCAGTAGTGATAGCGCAATTGGGCAATCAGGACGGCATCCTCCGACATCCGGTACACGATCCGGTGCTCGTCATTGATGCGACGCGACCAATAGCCGGAGAGTCCATGCTTGAGCGGCTCCGGCTTGCCGGCTCCCGCAAATGGATCTCGCACGATTTCCTGGATCAGGCGGTTGATGCGCTTGAGCATCTGCCTGTCGGTCTCCAGCCAATATTGGTAATCATCCCATGCGTGCTCCGAAAAGACGAGCTTCATGGGGCAAGCGTACGTTCCGTGCCGCCGCCCTTTTCGAGTTCGGCCAGTGATTCGAGGAGTCGCCGCGCATTCTTTGGCACGCGCAGAAGATAAGAGGTCTCCTCGAGAGCCTTGAAGTCGCTGAGCGAGATCATCACCACGGAATCCTCTTTCTGCCGGGTGATAATGACAGGCTCATGGTCTTCACACACCTTTTTCATGGTCGACGCCAGCCGGATGCGTGCCGCAGAATAGCTGATGGTGTCCATGTGCTACCTCCTTGCCATATTGTACAATACATAGTACAAATCAGGTCGAGGCCTGTCAAGAAGGTCATCCAGGACCGGACTGCTCAAACTGCAGAGCCTCGGCAATGACACCGGTGCATTCACCCCGCAGATCATCCTCCCCCATTCTCGACCCGGGCGAGAACCGACACCAGCTCTAATACGCCGCTTTTTCAGCGCCTGACCTGAACGAGAACGTCCTGGAATCCGTAAGCTCACGCGTAAAGATCGACCCCGGCGGCGTGGCAGGCCGCTCTGAGCTTCTCGTCGAGGGTGGCCAAGGCAAAACCCTTCCGCGCGGCGCAGTCGAGGTAAGCCGCGTCGTATGCCGTAAGGCCGCGGTCCGCGGCGAGACGCAGCAGGGCGTCCATCGACGACGCTTCCTCGGAGGACTCCACTCTGATCGGCAACGACTGCAGATCTTCGAGGAAACGCAGCGCCAAAGCGCGGGTAGTACGCCCACGGCGCTCGGCCGAAAGGAGCACATTCACGACCTCGAGCCGCCACAACGCGGGAACGAGTACCGTTTCGAACCCGGTGAGCGCGTCCAGGAGCCGCTCCGCGTAGGGATCCGGGCTGTCATGAAGACACCATGAAATGGACACCGAACAATCGATGACAACCCCCTTCACCGCCGACCTTCCCGGATCAACTCCTTCACGTCGAGACCGTCGAACTTCATGCCGGCGCGCAGCCCGCGTATATCCTCGATAGCCTCGGCGGCGGTCTTCCTTCCCGGCGTCGCCGGAACGATCACGGCCACCGGTTTACCATGACGGGTGATCGTGATCCTCTCCCCCTTCTCGACCCGTGCGAGAAGCTTCGAGAGGTGCGTTTTCACCTCATAGGTCCCTACGGTTCCCATCGGTCACCTCCCACGACACCAGCCTTAGACTAGCCTTAGACTAGTCTAGTCACACCTTTCCACTCTGTCAATTGCCTGGCCGGCGATACCCTACCAGACCACCTCGACGTCGTAGCGCGCAACTTCGGAATCACGACTGATCAGCGCCAGGCCCTCCACTTGCGCCTGGGCGATCAGCATCCTGTCGAAGGGATCCCGGTGATGATCGGGAAGCTCCCAGACGCGCAGGGCGTGCCCCGCGACGATCGGGAGTCCGCGGAAGGCGTTCTCCACAAGCTGCCCGCCGATGAACCGACCCGGGTCCCCGGGGATGCTCAACCTGCCCAGCCGCGCCTTGATCGCAATCTCCCAGATGCTCGCTGCGCTGACGAAGATCTCATTGCGCCCGTCGGCGATTGCGTGAGACGCACGGTCCGAGAGATGTTCATCTCCCGAGATCCACCAGAGGAAGGCGTGTGTGTCGAGCAGCGCCCTCACCCCGTGAACCCCTTCAGCAATTCGTCGGGCAGCGGCGCGTCGAAATCTTCCCTCAGGGTAATCCGGCCTTTGGCGCTCCCGACCTTCCGGTCCTGCGTTGCCGCCCCGAGTGGCACGAGCGCCGCTATCGGCTTGCCGCCACGGGCGATGACGATCTCCTCGCCGGCTGCAACCCGGTTCAAGAGCCGCGAAAGGTGCGTCTTGGCTTCGTGGATGTTGACCGTGGTTGCCATGCAGTACACATAGACTAAGTCCTGGACTAAGTCAAGACGGTCATCCAGGACCTGCCATTATTTCTGTTGACAAGCTGGTACCGCTGCCAGAAGATTCATGCCATCGAGGTCGGATGTGGCTTTTTCAAGCCTGAGGTGATCAGAAACATGGCACAGCCGGCTATCAGGCGTGATGAGCGATATACCTACGCGGACTACCTCACGTGGGCCGATGACGAGCGCTGGGAGTTGATCGACGGCGTCGCCTACAATATGACCCCTGCGCCATCGAGCAAGCATCAAGCGGTTTCGATCGATTTGGCCGCCCAATTCCGGGTTTTCCTGAGAGGGAAAAGCTGCAGGGTGTTTGCCGCCCCGTACGATGTCCGGCTCCCTGCAGCCAACGAAACCGACGAGAAGTCGAGTACCGTCGTACAGCCCGACTTGGCCGTTGTTTGCGACCCCGCAAAGACTGAGGAGCGGGGGTGCAAGGGCGCGCCCGACTTGGTGATCGAGATCATCTCTCCGGAATCAGTAGCCCGCGACCTGAAAGAGAAATTCCGGCTCTACGAGCGAGCCGGCGTCCTCGAGTACTGGGTCGTCTACCCTGCGGAGAAGATGGTGATGGTCTTCCGCCGGGGTTCAGACGACAGGTACGGCCAGCCTGCGACCTACACCTCCGAAGAGAGCGTCCCCGTCGGAGTATTGCCGGAGCTTGCGATCGACCTGTCGACGGTGTTCATGGAATGAGCATCGTCAGAGGGCGCATCCGCAGGTAGATTTTCGGTCCCTGGAGCACCAAGAAGACTGCCGTGGGGATCTTTTGGAAATGCCACCTCCTTGTCAAACAGCTCAGACCATCACAATTGTCCCAGGACGGAGGCCCTCATTCTGCGAACACCATCGCCAGATCGATCTCCAGCTCCGGAAGGACGCCGACGGGGACGCGCTCCTCGGATGTGTAGAGCTGCGGTTTCCCGTACAGGTTGTCCTGGCCCCGTCGGAAGATCGAGACGGTCTTGTCCACCGGATGCACGATCCAGTACTCCAGCACCCCGGCCTGCTCGTAGAGATGGAGCTTCTCCCGCTGGTCTCTGGCAAGCGACTCGGGAGACAGGTCTTTCCTCGAAGGTGCACCGAAAACAGGGTAAGAAGCTCTCGGGAGATGTGAGGTAATCGGCATAGGTGTAACTCGCGTCGCGTCTTATCGCTGATTGTGACATGACGTACGCTCGCTTTCCCCCGGGCACTCGCCCCTGACACCTCTACCTCGGATGGTTGTATCTTTTGGCAACGCCACCGCCTTGTCAATCCAATTCACACGGGCGCGATAACCCTTCAGTGAACGGTGGCCAGATCAGTACCGTTCGCCCTGAGCCGTGAGCTTGTCGAACGGTCGAAGGGC
>JANOHV010000137.1:0-11997 GCA_031406795.1 Candidatus Rokuibacteriota bacterium | reverse complement strand
CGGCTCGGTGACCCACGCCACGCGCAGCGGCGTCGCCGACGGCGTGTTCGAGAACGACGTGGAGGCGCTGTTGATGATGCGCCGCTTCCTGAATTTCCTGCCGCTCAACAACCGTCAGAAGCCCCCGCTGCTGGCGACGAGCGACCCGGCCGAGCGCGTCGAGTCCTCGCTCGACACCCTCGTTCCGGACCTCCCGAACAAGCCCTACGAGATCAAGGAGTTGATCGCCAAGGTCGTCGACGACGGAGAGTTCTTCGAGCTCAAGGCGGACTACGCGAAAAACATCGTCACCGGCTTCGCGCGGATGCAGGGCTCCACGGTCGGGATCGTCGCCAACCAGCCGATGATCCTCGCGGGCTGCCTGGACATCAACTCCTCCGACAAGGGCGCGCGCTTCGTGCGCTTCTGCGACGCCTTCAACATCCCGATCATCACCTTCGTGGACGTGCCGGGGTTCATGCCAGGCACTGCGCAGGAGTACGGCGGGATCATCCGCCACGGCGCCAAGCTGCTCTACGCCTTCGCCGAGTGCACGGTGCCCAAGGTCACGGTGATCACGCGCAAGGCCTACGGCGGCGCCTACGACGTCATGAGCTCCAAGCACCTGCGCGGCGACGTGAACTTCGCGTGGCCGACCGCCGAGATCGCGGTCATGGGTCCGAAGGGCGCGGTCGAGATTATCTTCCGCAAGGAGGCCGGCGACCCGGCGAAACTCGCCGAACGCACCGAGGAGTACCGGCAGAAATTCGCCAATCCCTTCATCGCCGGGCACCGCGGGTACATCGACGACGTGATCCTGCCGCGCGACACGCGCACGCGGATCTGCCGCTCGCTGGCGATGCTGCGCGGCAAGAAGCTCGAAAACCCCTGGCGCAAGCACGGGAATATACCACTGTGAGCGCGTGCAATTCGATTCTCGAGCGGGCGGGGATCAACCCCGCCCCTACGAACCGACGCGGCTCCCGGCGGGCGGGGATCAACCCCGCCCCTACGGATTCGACCCCGGGTGTGGGCGAATTCATTGAAACTCGCTCGCGCGACGATCTGGATCATCCCGCCCCTGCGGATTCGACCCCGGGTGTAGGGGAGGGGTTCATCCCCTCCCGCAAAGGTCATGTTCGGTAAAATACTCATAGCCAACCGCGGGGAGATCGCCTGCCGCGTCATCGCGACCGCGAAGCGCATGGGCATCGCCACCGTGGCCGTCTACTCGGACGCCGACCGCGACGCGCTGCACGTGCGCCTCGCCGACGAGGCCGTCGCCATCGGCCCGCCCCCCGCGGCCCAGAGCTACCTGCAGATGGAGCGCATCATCGCGGCCTGCCGCGCCACGGGCGCCGAGGCCGTGCACCCCGGCTACGGCTTCCTCTCGGAGAACCCGCGGTTCGCCGAGGCGCTGGCCGCGGCGGGGATCGTCTTCATCGGCCCGCCCCCCGCCGCCGTGGCCGCGATGGGCGACAAGGTCACCTCCAAGCGCCTCGCCGCCGAGGCCGGCGTCAGCGTGATCCCCGGAGCTCTCGAAGTGATGCGCGACGCCGACCACGCGGTCGAAGTCGCGCGCTCGATCGGCTACCCGGTGATGCTCAAGGCCAGCGCCGGCGGCGGCGGCAAGGGGATGCGCATCGCGCACTCGGACAAGGAGTGCCGCGAGGGCTTCACGCGCTCCTCGAGCGAGGCCGCCTCGAGCTTCGGGGATGCGCGGGTCTTCGTCGAGAAGTTCATCGAGCAGCCGCGGCACATCGAGATCCAGCTGATCGCCGACGCCCACGGCAACACGCTCTACCTGAACGAGCGCGAGTGCTCGGTGCAGCGCCGCCACCAGAAGGTGCTCGAGGAGGCGCCCTCGCCGTTCCTGGACGCCACGACGCGGCGCGCGATGGGCGAACAGGCCGTCACGCTCGCGCGGGCCGTCGGCTACACCTCCGCCGGAACGGTCGAGTTCGTCGTCGATGCGAACCGACGCTTCTACTTCCTCGAGATGAACACCCGCCTGCAGGTCGAGCACCCCGTCACCGAGTTCGTCACCGGCCTCGATTTGGTCGAGTTGATGCTGCGCGTCGCCGCCGGCGAGCGGCTGCCGCTGACGCAGGAGCAGGTGCGACTCGACGGCTGGGCCGTGGAAGCCCGCGTCTACGCCGAGGACCCCTTCAGAAAATTCCTCCCGTCCACCGGACGGCTCGTGCGTTACAGCCCGCCGCCGGCCGTCGACGGGGTGCGCGTCGACACCGGCGTCTACGAGGGCGGCGAGGTCTCGATGTTCTACGACCCGATGATCGCCAAGCTCATCGCCCACGGCGCGACCCGCGACGAGGCGCTGGTGAAGCTGCGCACCGCGCTCGATCGTTTCGTGATCCGCGGCGTGCAGCACAACATCAGCTTCCTCTCGGCGCTCGTGCAGCACCCGCGCTTCATCGAGGGCCGCATCACGACGAACTTCATCGCCGAGGAATACCCCGACGGGTTCCACCCCGGCGACGTCGCGCACGAAAACCCGGCGCTGATGGCGGCGATCGCCGCCGCACTGCATCGGCGCCACATCGACCGCGAGGCGAGCGTCGACGGCCAGCTCCCCGGGCACGAACGCGTCGTCCCGGACGAGTGGATGGTGCGGATCGGACCCGACTCGGCCCCGGCGCGCGTCGTCGGCGTCGTCGGCGTTCCCGGCGGCCACGACGTGACGTACCAGGGGGCGCTCTACGCCGTCCGCAGCGCCTGGCGCTTCGGCGAATTGCTGTTCGCCGGCACGGTCAACAACACGCCGATCTCGGTGCAGGTCGAGCGGCGCGGGGTCGGGTACCGGTTGACCAACGCCGGCTCGCAGATCGACATGCTGGTGCTTTCGCACCGCGAGGCCGAACTGCACGCGCTGATGCCGTTCAAGCCCCCCCCCGACCTCTCGCGCTTTCTGCTTTCGCCGATGCCCGGACTGCTGGTCTCGCTCGCGGTCGTCGTCGGGCAGGAGGTCAAGGAGGGTGAACCGCTCGCCGTGGTCGAGGCGATGAAGATGGAGAACTCACTGCTCGCGCCGCGCGACGCGGTGGTGGCGAAGGTCCTGGCCGCCAAGGGCGACAGTCTCGCTGTCGACCAGCCGATCCTGGAATTCAAGCAGTAACCGTGACGGCCGCTGAAAAGGGCCCATCTGCTGCGTTGCCCTCCTCCCGGTTCCCTGCGGCGGGCACCAGCCCGCCTCAGTCACCGGATCGTCGGGCGCCTTGCACCTGGACCCTTTTGAGCAGCATCTCCGTTCCCTGCAGCACCTCCATCACCAAGTTTCAATCGAAACAATGACGGCCACGATCGACAAGCTCGCGGCGGCGGTGCGCTCCGGAGACCGGCGGGCGCTCGCCCGCGCCGTCACGCTCGTCGAGTCCACCCGCGCCGACCACCGCGGCGAGGCCGCGCGGCTGATCGAGCTGCTCGCGCCGGCGGCCGGCGGCGCCTTCCGCATCGGCATCTCCGGGGTCCCCGGCGCCGGCAAGTCGACGTTCATCGAGGCCTTCGGCCTGCACCTGCTCGCCAAAGGACGCCGCGTCGCCGTGCTCTCCGTCGACCCCTCCTCGCCCGCGAGCGGCGGCTCGATCCTCGGCGACAAGACCCGCATGGCCGAGTTGGCGCGCCGCCCCGAAGCCTTCATCCGCCCCACCCCCTCCGGGGGCACGCTCGGCGGCGTCGCGCGGCGGACTCGCGAGGCGCTGCTGGTCTGCGAGGCGGCGGGGTTCGACACCGTGCTTGTCGAAACCGTCGGCGTCGGTCAGAGCGAAACGGCGGTCGCCGGCATGACCGACCTGTTCCTGCTGCTGCTGGTCCCCGGCGGCGGCGACGAGCTGCAGGGGATCAAGCGCGGCATCGTCGAGCTGGCGGACCTGGTGCTCGTCAACAAGGCCGACGGCGACCTCGCGGCTGCGGCCGAGCGCGCCGTCGAAGCCTACCGCAACGCGCTGACGCTGCTGCGCCCGCGCGCCGCCGGGTGGGACGTGCCGGTGGCCGCCTGCTCCTCGCGCACCGGCGCCGGGATCGCCGCGGCCTGGGACGCGATGCTGCGCTACCACGAGACGCTGACCGCGAGCGGGGAACTCGCGGCGCGCCGCGCGGCGCAGGCCGGCGAGTGGCTCTGGGCCGAAACCGCCGAGACGCTGCTCGAGAGCCTTCGCGAGCACCCCGGCGTGCGCGAGCGCCTCGCGCAGCTCGAGAGCGCCGTCCGTGAGGGAACACTGCCTCCCACCATCGGCGCCCGCCGGCTGATCGCCGGCTTCCTCGGCGAAACCGGCGGTCCGGGCGACGCATCGCCCACGGCGGCGGACACTGCCGCACCGCCGCTCCCGGCCGCGGCTGCCGGCCGCCTCAACCACGTCGCGATCGCCGTCCCTGATCTCGAGGGCGCTCGTCGGGCCTTCGCCCGGCTCCCCGGCGCGAGCGTCTCCGAGCCGCGGTCGCTGCCCGAGCACGGCGTAATCGTCGTCTTCGTCGCGCTGCCCAACACCAAGATCGAACTGGTGACCCCGCTCGGCGAGCGCTCGCCGCTGCGCTCCTTCCTCGAGAAGAGCCCCGGCGGCGGCATCCACCACCTCTCCCTCGAGGTGCCCGACGTCCGCGCGGCCGCGGCCGCCCTCGCCGGGCAGGGTGCGCGGGTCCTCGGCGACGGCGAGCCGAAAACGGGCGCCCACGGCACGCCGGTGCTCTTCCTGCACCCGAAGGACTTCTGCGGCACGCTGGTGGAGTTGGAGGAAACAGCTCGAGAAAGGAGCAGGAACGACAGGAGCTACGCCTCGCGGTAGAGCCCGACCAGCTCCAGCAGCTCGTCCTCCCGCCCCAGAAAGAGGTCCACCAGCCGGGCATCGAATTGCGTGCCGCTCCCGTCGATCAGGATCTGTTTCGTCTCCTCGTGGGAGAGTCCCTTGCGGTAGACCCGGTCGGAGCGGAAGGCGTCGAAGACGTCCGCCACCGCCATGATCCGGGCGCTCAACGGAATCGCGTCTCCGGCGAGGCCCTGGGGGTAGCCGTTGCCGTTCACCCACTCGTGGTGGAACAGGGCGATGTCGTGCCCCATCGCGAGAAAGGCGACGCCCGGGCTCTTGGCCATCGCCCGGCGGATCGCGGTGGCGCCGATCTCCGGGTGGCGGCGCATGATGAGAGTCTCTTCCGCGGTGAGCCGCCGGGGCGCGAGGAGCACGGCGTCCGGCACGCCGACCTTCCCGATATCGTGCAGGGGGCTCGACATGGCGATGATGTCGACGAAATCCGCGTCGATCTCCTCCCGGAATGCCGGACTCCCGGCCGCGGCGCGCGCCAGCAGACGGCAATAGTGGCTGATCCGGTCCAGATGCGCCCCCGTCTCGGGGTCGCGGCATTCCGCGAGTTTGGCCAGGCTGAGGATGACCGCTTCCTGCGCCGCGATGAGTTCCCGCATGCCGGAGTCCTCCAGAACCCGCAGCCGCCGACTCAACGTCGAGAGGAGCAGGTGGGTCACCCCGGGATGGGCGCTGATGACGGCATTGAAACCTTCGGGAGTCAGCACGAGCCCCTGTGCCGCCTCGGACACGACGACCGTGGCGGAAGGAGGGCACTCGTCCAGAAGGCTCATCTCGCCGAAGTACGAACCGGCCTCGAGCCGGCTGAGTTCCTTCTGCGACCGCCGGCCGTAATTCTTCATGACCCTGACGCTGCCGGAGAGCAGCAGAAAAAAGCCCATGCGCTCGCCGCCCTCGCTCATCACGACCGTTCCGGCCGGCAAATCGGCGAAGGTCATCTTGCGCGAGATGTCGTCGAGTTGGGTCTCGGTCAGCGACTGAAAAAGCGGGATGGCTCTCAGGTGCGATCGCGTATCCATGCCAGCCCCTCTTTCACGATCTCCCCCCCGTCTCCCGAACGACGCCGCGCCCAGATTACCCATTCCGAGCGGAGACATCAAGAAAGGAGAACGACTGGCCAGGTCAGAAATGCGCGGCAGTTACGGATTCAGAACTTGTACGTGCTGAAAATCTCTTTTCTCACCGGGCACATGCACACATCACCCTTGCCGAACGGGTGCTGATAAGTGCAGCAGCCATTGTGCAGGCATTTGATGAACTGGACTGTCCCGTCGACGAAAGTTTCCACGGAGCAAAGATCCGTCGGCTCCGCCGCGAGACAGGAAAACCCACTCGGGCACTTCGTTGTCGCCCATCGCGACTCATGGCTGACCTGCAATTCCATGGCGCTCATCCCCCGGTTTGAGGAGGAGTCTCTGTCAGCGAGTCTCCACGGATTGCCAGGAGCGCCGGCTTTCGCCGACGGTTGCCCGGGGAGCCGCTGGACGCTTCAGGTCATTGAGCATGACTGACATGTGCTCCGCGCTCGCGCGGATATAGTCGGCATATTCCCTGGCGCCGGCGTCCATCACTCCGTCGTATTCCCCGATCTGCCGGGCCAGCGTCAGCAGCGACCGCAGGGGGGCGCGCAGCTCCCCGGTGACCGTGGAAATGTAATCCTCGAAGACCCGGTCCATGGATTCAAGGCGCATGCCGCGCTCCCGCACCCTTCGGTCGCCGGTGACGTCACCCTGCGGCGTGCTCACGCGCATTCTCGCAGCGGCGGCGGCGATCAGACATCGGCGGGCGCGAACAGCACCGCCTCGACCTGCGCGCGCAACTCCGCCAGCGAATAGGGTTTGCCGATGACGCCGCGGAACCCCTTTTGCTCATAGCCCGACTTCGGTCCTTCCAGGGAGCCGCTGCAGACCAGCGCCTTCACCCCGGGGTCCAGCCTCAGCAGCTCGCCCAGCGTCTGCTCGCCGCCCCAGCCGGTTTCAACCTGCAGGTCCAGGATGACCGCATCGAACGGCCGCCCCGCCTCGCGCGCCTGCTGGTAGGCGTGCACGGCGTCCTCGCCCTGCACCGCGGCCACGACCTCGTAGCCGCAGATCGCGAGCTGCCGGTACATGGTCTCGCGGACCATGCGGTCGTCGTCCATGATGAGGATCCTTCCCCGCCGCGGTCCGCGGCCGCGGGCCGCGAGGTGCGCGGATTCCTCGGCTCGTCCCCCTCCGGAACCGGAGCACGGTTCCAGGCTCAACCCGACAGTCACTTCGATGCGCATCACCCCTCCTGGGTCGGCTGTTGAAACGGCTGTCAAAGGAGCAAGCAAGAGCGGTGCCAATTGGTGCAAAATCTCAACCAATTGATATCAGGCACTATTCTGCTCAGCCTGGATCGCGGGAAGGGGGAGCGACTATTAAAAGTTTTAATAGAGTATTAAAAGTTTTAATAGTCGGTGACGACGCTACTCCTCGAGTCCGTACTCCCTGATCTTGCTCAACAGGTTCGGGTAGCTCATCCTGAGCAGCTCCGCCACCCGTTTCTTGTTGCGGCCGGTCTTGTCCAGAGCCTGGCGGAGAAGCTGCTTCTCGAAGCTGTGCACCGCCTCTTTCAGCGAATGCGCCAGACAGTCTCCCGGGAGGTCTTCGTCCTCTCGCGCGATGAAATTCACCTGTGCGGTCTCAACCAGGTCGCCAGGCGCCAGCAGCGTCGCCCGCCGCACCACATTCTTGAGCTCCCGGACATTCCCCGGCCAGGGGTGGCGCAGCAGCACTTCGGCGGCGTCCGCGCTGAAACCCCGAACCTGGCGTCCCATCTCCGTGCACGCGTCGAGGAGGAACACGTCCATGAAGAAGAGAATGTCCTCGGGCCGTTCGCGCAGCGGCGGGATGTCGATGACGAACTCGCCGAGGCGGTAGAGCAGATCCTCGCGGAACGTTTTCGCGGCGACGCAGCGGCGCAGATCGCGGTTCGTGGCCGCGATCACGCGAAAGTCCAGCGCGGTCGGCTCGCCGCCGCCGACCGGACAGATGCGCTTGGTCTCCAGCACGTCGAGCAGCTTCGCCTGGATCTCCAACGGGATGTTCTCGATGTCGTCGAGAAAAAGCGTCCCGCCGTTCGCGCCGGCGACGTAGCCGACGCGGTCCTTGTCGGATCCGGTGTAGGCGCCCTTGCGCGCTCCGAAGAGTTCGCTCTCCGCGAGACTTGGAGGGATCACGCTGACGTCGACGCGGACGAAAGCCATGCCGGCCCGGCGGCTCAATTCGTGGATGGCGTGCGCCACGTAGGTCTTGCCGGTCCCGGTCTCCCCCTGCACGATGACGGCCAGATCCGTCGGGGCCACCTGCTTCATGCGCTCGATCACGCCGCGGATGGCGGGGCTCGCGCCGAACTTGTTCTCCAGTGAGGTATCGAGCGCCGCGCTGATGCGCCGCACCTCCCCCTCGAGGTGCTGCTTCTCCAGCGCCTGCCGCAGCGTGAGCGCGACCCGTTCGAAGTCCGGCGGCTTCTGGAGGTAGTCGAACGCGCCGCCCTTCACCGCCTCGACGGCCGCGGCGATGTCTCCCTGCCCCGACAGGACGATCACCGGCACGTCCGGCGCGATGCCCCGGATTTCCCGCAGCACCGCCAGCCCGCCCCGGCGCGGCATCTGCAGGTCGAGCAGCACCGCGTCCGGAGCGACGGCGCGGAAGACCGCGGTCGCCTCCAGGCCATCCGCCGCCTCGCTGGTCGCGTACCCTTCCATCTGGAGGGCCTCGCACATCAGCGACCGGAAGTCGGCCTCGTCGTCGACGACCAGCACCCGTTTCATCATCGCCTTCTCCTGCTCACCGGCCGCTCAGTCCCCGGGACAGGGCCGCGCCGGCGTCTCCGCGCCCCACGGTTCCGCCAGCGGCAGCTCCACCCGGAAAGTGGCGCCCTGCCCGGGCTCGGATTCGACCTCGATCCGCCCGTGGTGCTGCTCGACAATACCATGAACGATCGAGAGACCGAGGCCCATGCCGGCGCCAACGTCCTTCGTCGTGAAGAACGGCTCGAACAGCCGCCGGCGCACCTCGGGGTCCATGCCGACGCCCGTGTCGCCGACCGTGATGCGCGCGGTGCCACGCTCGTCGGCCGAGTCCGCCGCGAGGCTGTCGAGGCGGATGCAGAGGATGCCGCCCTCCGGCATCGCATCGCGCGCGTTGTACGCCAGGTTGATCAACAACTGCTCCAGACTTGCCGCATCCCCGAGGACCTGCACCGGCTCGGGGGACGGCTCCAGGCTCAGGCGCACGCTTTCACCGACCGCCTCACGGAGCATCGGCGCCAGCCGGGCGAGCAGCGCGCTCAGGTCGACGCACCGCGACGGGCGCTGGCGCGTGCGACTGAAGGTGACCAACCGCTCCACCAGGTCCCGGGCGCGATCGAGCGACACCTGGATCTTTCCGGTGTATTTCAGCACGAACTCATTGTCCGGCGAACCCTTCTGCAGAATGTGCACGGCCGCCTTGAGCGTAGAGAGGATGTTCTTGAAATCGTGGGAAATCCCCTGGCTGAGCGTGCCCACGGCCTCCATCTTCTGGGCCTCGCGCAGCCGTTCCGCGAGACGCTCCTTCTCAAGTTCGCGTTCGGTGATCTCGCGGGTCATGCTGGTGAACGCCTCGGCCAGCCTGCCGACCTCGTTGTCCGGCATCCGGGACAGCTCGCCGATCTCGCGACCGGCGCCGAAGGTGCGCACCGCCTCGGTGAGCCGTTCGAGCGGTTCGGTCACGCGCCGCGCGAAGAGGTACCCCGCCCAGGTGCCGGGGAGCAGGATGACGAGCATCAAGGCCAGGCTGCGCAGCACGAGCGATTTGAGTTCGCGGCGCATCGGCTTGCGGTCGAGCGAGACTCTCACGAAGCCGACATGCGTTTCGACGGTTTCCTCCGTCGGGTACTCGTAATACAGGTCGCCGCCCGACGTCGAAGTCTTTCGAATCATGACCGGGCAGAACGCGTCCACGATTTCGGCGTCCTGGTGGCTCGTGCACCCGCTCTGAGTCCGGATGCGGCGCACGGCCTCGAGGTCCCGGGAGATGAGCCGGGCGGCATCGGCTTTCAACGCCGGAGTCCGACCGGCCGTCGCGATCGGGACATCGTCGAAAGTGAAGACCGCCGCGGCGAGGACGTCCCGGCGATCGACTACACCCTGAAGCGTTTCCTGCACCAGTTCGGCGTTTTCCGAGTAGACCGCGATCTTTGCGCCGGTGGCCAGGAGCCCGGCGAGCCCCTTGCTTCGCTCGACGAGGGCGGCCTCCAGGCGCTGCTTCTGGAACTGCACGAAGTACGTGGTGAAAATCGCGGAAACCCCCAACAGCGAGATCGCCAGGACTCTGAAGACCCGGAAGCTGATGCGGCGCGTGGGCTTATCGGAGTACATCGGTGGCGGCCTCAAGCACGTCGGGGTCGAGGACGATGCCCATCTTGCGGGCGACTTTCTGGTTGAGCACGAGCTGCGCGCCGCTGGCGTACTCCCAGCGGGGCGCGTCGGCGCCGCCGGGCGGGGAGAGAACGCGCGGGAGCAACCCTGCGGCCTGGGCGCCGAGCGCCGCGGGATCGAGATGCGCGGCCGCGATCGCACCCAGCTCCACGTACTTCCTCGCGAAGGCATAGAGCGGAATCCGCGACTCGAAGGAGGCGAGCAACAGGGCCTTGAGGTTCTCCGGCTGGAGCACCGTCGGGTCGGGGAGCACCCAGAAGACGTCGATCTGGCCGCGCAACTCTTCGAATCGGCGGAGCAGCTCCCCGGGCCGCGCGATCTCGAGGGCGACCAGCGACAGGTTCAGCGCGCGCGCCGCCGCCTGCGCCTCGCGAACATAGCCGCCGGTCTGCGCGGGGTCGAAGATCAGGCCGATCCGCTTCGCCCGCGGGAAGACCTGCCGCAGCGTTTCCAGGTGCTGCCGCGGCGAGAGCGACATCTCGATGCCCGAGCGGTTGGCCGCCGCCAAGACCCAGGGTTGCACCTGCGGGACCATGGTGAGCAGGACCGGCAGATCGCGCAGCTCCTCGACCGCCGCGCGCGCCTGCAGACCGACGCCCACGACTGCGCGCGCACCCGCGGCCTTGAGCCGCCGCTCGAGCCCCTCCTGCGCGGCCTCCTGCGGCGGGATGACACGCACCGTGCAGTCACAGGCCTTCGTGAAGCTCTCCAGCAGCGCGCGATACGGCGCGATCTCGCGATCGCAGACGACGACGACATAGCCGACGGCGGCCGTGGCGCGCGGGGGGGCGGGGAGCGGGAATGAAATCAGCACGGCAAAGGCGAACGCGAAAAAGCGCCTCGGCGGGAAGCCGATTCCCGGCTGCACTTTGCTTTCCAGCACGCCGATCATGTGTCTTTCTGCCGATCCTCAACAAGATTGTGGCTGCGCCAGTACCCGCATCTGCCACGAGCAGGGGCGCCAACTCGGAACCCCGGCCTGCCGGGCAGCCCGGGGTGTCAAGACACTACACGGTCATCAGTACCACCAACCGCCGCGGGAGGTCAATCATCCCGCATGCGAAGGTTCGGACCAACCCCGCGGACTCCCGGCATCCGGAGCGCAGCCAATGCGCAGGTCCTGGAGCACGAGCTTCTCGAGCACGGCGTCGAAGTACGGTTTGCGGCAATCCACCCCGGCCATCTCGCCGTCGCGCAACAGTTTCAGATAGCGGCAGCCGCCGAAGCAGAGCGGTAGGTACGGGCAGCAGAGGCACGATTCGTTCTTCCAGGCGTCGAGGTTGTGGGTACGGCGAACGTCCGTCAGACCCAGTTCGAGATCGCCGACCTGGAATTGCCTCCGACCGATCAGCCCGGAGCACTTGTAGATGGCGCCATCGTGATCGATCACCATCTGCCCGGGAAAATCGATCATGCAGATCGCCGGCATGATCCTCGATGTGCGGTATCCCCGGCGCAGGACCTCCTCCCGGAGAAAGACGCTGGCCTCGTAGAGCCATGGTTCGTTCAGCGTGGTGCAGCCGCCGTGGAAATCCGGCGGCGCGATACCCTCCCGCTCCCTGACCACCGGGTCGAACTTGACGTGAGAGACGACCGCCGGTGTCAGGCCTTTGGCGGCGAGATCGTCGAGCAGGCGGGGGAACTCCCGGAAGTTCTCCCGCTGGTAGTTCCCGCCGATCTTCAGGTCGACCAGATCGTGGACGTCCCGGAGGTTCCCGAGGATTGCGTCGTAGCTGCCGCTGC
>JANOHV010000124.1:0-5904 GCA_031406795.1 Candidatus Rokuibacteriota bacterium | reverse complement strand
TGGCCAGGCCCTTCTTCGCCAGTACCTCGGTGATCGCCGCCGTCAGCGTCGTCTTGCCGTGGTCCACGTGCCCGATCGTCCCCACGTTCAGGTGGGGCTTGTTTCGCAGAAACTTTTCCTTCGCCATGGCTGAGCTCCTCCTCCGATCGACGCTGGTCTGCCCCGGCGCCCTAGCGGGCCACCGGGATCTGCACTCGGTCCAATACGACTTCGGCCACGCTGTCCGGGACGCCTTCGTAACGCAGGAACTGCATCGAGAACGTCCCTCTCCCCTGCGACATCGAACGCAGCGCGGTGGCGTAGCCGAACATCTGTGCCAGTGGCACGTGCGCCCGCATGACCTTGTAGGCGCCGCGCTCCTCGAAGCCTTCGACCCGGCCCCGGCGGGCGTGAGCGTCCCCGATCACGTCACCGAGAAACTCCTCCGGGATCACCGCCTCGAGACTCATCAACGGCTCGAGCAACTGGGGTCGCCCGCCCTGCACGGCTTCCCTGACCGCCAGCGAGCCGGCGATCTTGAAAGCCATTTCGGAGGAGTCGACCTCGTGAAACGAGCCGTCGCAAAAGCGAACCTTCACGTCCACGAGCGGGTAGCCGCCGAGAAAGCCCTTGGTCAGGGCCTCTTCGGCGCCCTTCCTGACCGCGGGGACGAACTCCTTGGGCACCACGCCGCCGACGATGCCGTTTTCGAACACGAAGCCGGCGCCCCGCTCCAGGGGCGAAATCTCCAGCCAGACATGCCCATACTGACCGCGGCCGCCGCTCTGGCGGATGAACCGGCCCTCGCCTTTGGCCGCCGTGCGCAGCGTCTCGCGGTAGGAAACCTGCGGCCGGCCGATACTCGCCTCGACGCCGAATTCCCGCTTGAGCCGGTCGACGATGATCTCCAGGTGCAGTTCGCCCATGCCGGAGATCAGGGTCTGGCCGCTCTCCTCGTCGGTGCGGACCTTGAAGGTCGGGTCTTCGTGCTGCAGCTTGTGCAGGGCCGCGCCGAGCTTCTCCTCGTCGGCCTTGCTGCGCGTCTCGATGGCGATGGAGATCACGGGCTCGGGGAAGTCGATGGACTCCAGGACGACCGGGTGTTCGAGGGAACAGAGCGTGTCGCCGGTGATGCAGTCGCGCAGCCCGACCGCGGCGGCGATGTCGACGGCCCGGACCTCCTTTATCTCATCGCGCTTGTTAGCATGCATCTGAAGCAGGCGGCCGACGCGCTCCCGGCGGCCGCGCGCCGCGTTGAGCACCGTGCCGCCCGCAGCCAGGTGCCCGGAGTAGACCCGGAAGAACGTCAGCTGACCCACGAACGGGTCGGTGATCACCTTGAAGGCCAGCGCGGCGAACGGCTCGGCGTCGTCCGCGCGCCGCACCAGCGGGGCGCCGGACAGCGGTTCGATCCCGGTGATGGGCGGCACGTCGAGCGGACTGGGGAGGAAGTCGACCACCGCGTCGAGCAGCGGCTGCACCCCCTTGTTCTTGAAGGCCGCCCCGCACAGCACGGGAACGAAGGCGAGCGCGATGCTGCCGCGCCGCAACGCCGCCAGGATCAGCTCCGCGGGCAGCGGCTGGCCGGAAAGATAGAGTTCCATCAGGGCGTCGCTCTGCTCGCAGGCCGCTTCGACGAGCCGCTCGCGCAGCTCGCCGCAGCGCGCACGCAGCCCCTCGGGAACCTCCTCCTCGTGCCACTCGGCGCCGAGGGTCTCGTCGTCCCAGATCACGGCGCGCTGACGGATCAGATCCACGACGCCGGCGAAGCGCTCCTCCGACCCGATCGGGTACTGGAGGGCGATCGGCCGGGCGCCGAGGCGCACGCGGATCATCTCGAGCACGCGCTCGAAGTCGGCGCCGGTCCGATCCATCTTGTTGACGAAAGCGATGCGCGGCACCCGGTACTTGTCGGCCTGGCGCCAGACGGTTTCGGACTGGGGTTCAACGCCGCCGACGGCGCAGAAGACGGCGACGGCGCCGTCGAGGACCCGCAGGCTGCGCTCGACTTCGACCGTGAAGTCGACGTGCCCCGGGGTGTCGATGAGGTTGATGCGGTGCTCTCGCCAGAAACACGTGGTGGCGGCCGAGGTAATCGTGATGCCCCGCTCCTGCTCCTGCTCCATGTAGTCCATGGTCGCGGCCCCGTCGTGCACCTCCCCCATCCGGTGGGAGACACCGGTGTAGAAGAGAATGCGTTCGGTGGTCGTGGTCTTCCCGGCGTCGATGTGCGCCATGACCCCAATGTTCCGGGTCTCGCCGAGGGATACCTGCCGCGCCATGATCAATCCCACCCTGTTTCTTGCAAAGAGCAATGAAAAACAACCGCCGGAACTACCAGCGGTAGTGCGCAAAGGCCTTGTTGGCCTCCGCCATCTTGTGCGTGTCCTCGCGTTTTTTTACGGCATTCCCGGTGCTGCGGAACGCGTCGATCAGTTCGCTCGCGAACTTCTCGGCCATCGTTCTGTCCGAGCGCTCACGGGCGTAATCGGTGAGCCAGCGCAGCGCCAGCGCGACCCGCCGCTCCTGGCGCACGTCGACCGGCACCTGGTAGGTCGAGCCGCCGACCCGCCGCGACTTGACCTCGACGACGGGCTTGACGTTGTCGACCGCCTTGGTGAAGACCTTCAGCGGCTCTTCGTTGGTCTTCTTGGCGATGATGTCCATCGCGTCGTAGAAGATGTGCTCGGCGGTGCTCTTCTTGCCCTGCTTCATGATCACGTTGACGCACCGGGTCACGAGCTTGGAACGGAAGATCGGGTCCGGGATCGGCTCACGCTTCGCTGGCACTCGTCGTCTTGGCATCGCCCTACCCCTTCGGCCGCTTGGCGCCGTACTTGGAACGCGCCTGCTTGCGGTCGGCAACCCCGAGGCTGTCGAGCGTGCCGCGCACAATGTGGTAGCGAACGCCGGGGAGATCCTTGACCCGGCCGCCGCGGATGAGAACGATGGAGTGCTCCTGGAGGTTGTGCCCGACGCCGGGGATATACGCCGTCACTTCCATCGCGTTCGTCAGCCGCACGCGGGCTACCTTGCGCAGGGCGGAGTTCGGCTTCTTCGGCGTCGTCGTGTAGACCCTGATGCACACCCCGCGCTTCTGGGGACAGGCCTTCAGGGCTGGCGACCCGGTCTTCTGGGGCACCGAGTCCCGCCCCTTGCGAACCAACTGCATCAGTGTCGGCATACCGTTCTCATCCCCATCAAACGATTGCGCCGCTTCGCTCCGCCCGTGAACCGGCGCCGGAAGCGCTGCGCGTTCTGCTCCCCCTCAGGGGAAGCGCTTCTTTCCATGAGAAAACCTTTGTAGCATACGCGGAGGCACCGCCCGTGTCAAGCGCTTTTCGCCGGCCACGGGCGGTCCACCGCTAGGCCGCCGGCTCCTCGGGCACGTCCTCCACGCCCTCGGGGCCGCCGCCTTCGGGCGCTGAGCCGCCCCGCTTACTGTAGTGAATGAAGCCCGTGCCGGCCGGGATCAGCCGGCCCATGATCACGTTCTCCTTGAGCCCGCGCAGCTTGTCGACCTTGCCGGCGATCGCCGCCTCGGTGAGCACCCGGGTCGTCTCCTGGAACGAGGCGGCCGAGATGAAGCTCTCGGTCGAAAGCGAGGCCCGGGTGATCCCGAGCAGGATCGGCCGGCTGGTCGCCGGGCGCCCCCCGGTCTCGATCACCTTGCGATTCTCCTCCTCGAACACGAACCGGTCGACCTGCTCCGCGACGATGAACTCCGAGTCGCCGACGTCGTCGACCATGACCTTGCGCAGCATCTGGCGCACGATGATCTCGATGTGCTTGTCGTTGATCTTCACGCCCTGCAGCGCGTAGACCTGCTGCACCTCGCTGACCAGGTACTTCTGCAGCTCCTTGACGCCGAGGACGGCGAGGATGTCGTGCGGGTTCGCCGAACCCTCCATGAGCGCCTCGCCGGCGCGGACCTGGTCGCCGTCGTGGACGTGCAGCGGCTTGCCCTTCGGGACGAGGTACTCCTTGACCAGCCCTTCCTCCCCCTCGACGAGCACCTTGCGGTAACCCTTGGCGAAACCGCCGAGGACGACCTTGCCGTTGATCTCGCTGATGACCGCCTGCTCCTTGGGCTTGCGCGCCTCGAACAGCTCGGCCACGCGGGGCAGACCGCCCGTGATGTCCTTGGTCTTCGTGGTCTCGCGCGGGATCTTCGCGATCACGTCGCCGGCGGCCACGAGGTCGCCCTCGGCGACCATGATGTTCGCCCCGGCGGGCAGCAGGTAGCGCCCGGCCGTCTTGCCGGCGTCGTTCTTGATCGAGACGCGGGGCCGCACGTCCGGGTCGGAGGTGTCGATGATCACCTTGCGCGACAGACCGGTCGCCGAATCGACCTCCTCCTTCACCGTGACTCCCTCGAGGATGTCCCCGAACTTCACCCGCCCGGAGGCCTCGGTGACGATCGGGTTGGTGTAGGAGTCCCACTCCACGAGAACGGAGTTCTTCGCAACTGTCTCCCCGTCGCGCGCCCGCACGGTGGCGCCGTAGACGACGGGGTAGATCTCCTTCTTCTCGACCTTCTTCTTGCCGACGTGCTCGACCGAGACCACCTCGATGCTGCCGTTGCGGTTCATCGCGACACCGAGGCCGTTGCGGTTGTCGATGGTGCGCAGGCCGACGAACGTCACCTTGCCGCCGTTGCGGGTCACGTGGTTGGAGGTCGTGACGACGCGGGCCGTGCCGCCGATGTGGAACGTCCGCATCGTCAGCTGCGTGCCCGGCTCGCCGATGGACTGGGCGGCCACGACGCCGACGGCCTCGCCCATCCGGACCAACTCGCCGCGCGAGAGGTCGCGGCCGTAGCACTTGGCGCAGCAGCCGCTCTTCGCCTCGCAGGTCAGCACCGAGCGGATGCGCACCTTGCCGAGGCCCATGTCCTCGATTTTCTCGGAGATCTCCTCGTCGACCAGGGTGTTCGCCGCGACGATGACTTCCGCGGTGTCCGGATCCTTGATGTCGTCGAGCGTCACCCGCCCGAGGATGCGCTCCTTGAGCGGCTCGATGATCTCGCCGCCCTCGACGAGTTCGGAGACGACGATCCCGTCGACCGTATTGCAGTCGTCCTCGGTGATGATCATGTCCTGGGCGACGTCGACGAGCCGGCGGGTCAGGTACCCCGAGTTGGCCGTCTTGAGCGCGGTGTCGGCCAGTCCCTTGCGCGCGCCGTGGGTCGAGGTGAAGTACTCGAGCACGGTCAGCCCCTCGCGGAAGTTCGCGATGATCGGCGTCGGGATGATCTCGCCCGAGGGCTTGGCCATCAGGCCGCGCATGCCGGCGAGCTGGCGGATCTGCTGGGTGCTGCCGCGCGCTCCGGAGTCGACCATCATGAAGATCGGGTTCAGCCCGGCGGCCCGCCCCCGGCCCGCGTGTTCCTTCCGCAGGTCCGGCTGCTCCTCCTGCTGGAGTTCGGCGAGCAGCGCCCCGGCGACCTGTTCGGTGGCCTGAGCCCAGATGTCGATGACCTTGTTGTACTTCTCGCCCTTGGTGATCAACCCCTCGGCGTACTGGCCTTCGACCTCGTCGACGGTCTTGAGGGCCGCGTCCACGACGTCCTTCTTGCTGGCCGGAATCTTCATGTCGTCGATCGCGATCGAGACGCCGGCGGCGGTGGCATAGCGGTAGCCGATGGCCTTGAGCTCGTCGAGCAAAACGATGGTCAGTTCGCGACCCAGGCGGCGGAAGGAGACGTCGATCAGCGCCGCCAGCTCCTTCTTCTTCATCAGCTTGTTCACGAGATCGAACGACAACAGCTCCCCGGATCCTGACTCCAGGCCCGCGGCGAGCGATACGGCGAGCTCCGGCGGCAGGATCTCCGAGAGAATCACGCGGCCCGGCGTCGTCTCGACCATCTGCCGGTCGATGCGCACGCGGATCTTTTCGTGCAGGCCGACCACGCCGTGGTCATAA
>JANOHV010000082.1:0-2272 GCA_031406795.1 Candidatus Rokuibacteriota bacterium | reverse complement strand
CAACGCTACGTTCGTGGCGCCGGCCAAGGACGCCGGGGCCGAGAACTTCGCCTACAACTGCAATGCCTGCCACAACGTGCACGGCATGACCAACGGCGCCGGCTACAACAACATCTACATGATCAAGACGACGATCGGCGTCGGCAACTCGTTCACGACCACGCCGGGCGGCGCCGACGCCACGACGATCGCCAACATCAGGTACGAACGCGTCTCGGGCGTCAACTCGATGGACGACGGCGCGACGACGATCGACAACATCTGCTACACCTGCCACACCAACGCGAACCGTCCGGGATCCGGGACCGCGATGCGCACGCCCGGCGGCAATCACACGGGCAACGCCGGCGGGTACACCTCGAACGATGTGGGAGTAAACTGCGCTTCCTGCCACGTCCACAACTTCGACGCGGTCCAGATTGCCACGACGGACGGCTTCGCGCCGCAGCAGTGCAACGCCTGCCACAGCTACCCGGGTCTCTCGACGGTCGGCTCTGAGAAAATCCTCTCCGGGGTGCACAATGCGCACGTGAACGCGATCAACGACGCGGTGCCCGGGTATGCCTATCCCTGCACGGCGTGCCACTTCAACTACACTCATAATACTGCCAACTTTGTCGACGGCGGGGTCTGGAACGACACCAACGTGCCGATCACGACGATCAACGTCCGCTTCGACCCGGCGCTCAACGCGGGGGTGAACCTGACCTACGGCGTCGGCGACGCCGATGTCGGCACGACGGCGAACGCCACGCACAACGGCGCTTGCGCCAACCTGTACTGCCACGGCGACAACACGACGAGCCAGACCGACTGGGTCGGGCCCGGCGCTCCCGCCTGGGGCGCGGCGGACCCGGTGCGGCTGGCCTGCACGGCCTGCCACGCGGACGTGCCGGCGACCGGCGTGCACACCTTGCACGCGAACAGCAACGGCGCGACCGACCGTTCTGACTGCAACCTCTGCCACACCAGCGTGAACCTCATCGACGCGGCGACGCCGATGGTCGCGACGCACGCGAACAACACGACGGACGTGCTGCTGACCTGGACCGGCGCGACGGGTCCGCTGTTCGTCAATGGGTACTGTTCGACGAACACCTGCCACAACTCGGGGGTGGCGGACGGGTTCTGGAACGACCCGGTGCTCAACTGCGACGCCTGTCACTACTTCAACACGGCGGGGAACCCCTCGAGCGTGAACAACACGACGGGGACGACCAAGCGGCAGATTTCGAAGGCGAGCCACGACGGGCACTTTGATTCGACCGGACGGACCTGGGCCTGCAACGACTGCCACCCGAACAACATCGGCGACACGACGGGCGCGGCATCGCTCACGATCGGGCTGGTTCACCTGACGACGAGCGCGGGAACCGAAGGGGTGATCCTGACGAACAAGGCGATCGCGGTGCAGGACAGCGCGGCGATCGACACGACGGTGGTGGCGCAGTGGTGGAACGCGCCGGCCGACTGGGTCGACGCGGCGAACACCTGCGCGAACAAGTGCCACAACCCCTCGGCCGCCGCGAAACTGAGCACGGCGTGGGGCACGACGAGCACCGGGTGCGAGTTCTGCCACAACACCGCGGCGGCCCCGGCCACCGGCAGCCACGCGGTGCACATGGGCGCGGCGACGCTCTTCGGCATCAACACGATCGCCTGCACGAGCTGCCACCAGAACAACGTCGGCAACGACGGCCACATGTCCGGGACGGTGAACCTGGCGAACATGACCGGTCTGATCTACAGCGGCACGGTAGCGATCCCGTACGGCGCGCCCTTCGGCACCTGCACGACGAGCTCTTGCCACAACAACGGCCTTGCCGCGGCCATCGTGTCTCCGGCCTGGGGTGTCGTCTCGGCCGACTGCACGATCTGTCACGCGGCAACGCCCGCGACGCCGGCCAACGGCGCGCACGCGGACCACATGGCGATCCCGACGTACGCCTGCGGCGACTGCCACACGGCGGCGACGGTCGGGGCGCACATCGACGGGTCGGTGACCATCAAGGCCGGGCTGACCTACAGCGGCACGGTCGTCGTCGGCGACGCCGGCTACGGCTCCTGCAGCACCGGCTCCTGCCACAACGCCACGGCGAACGTCGCGTGGAACGTTGCGGCGACCAACTGTCAGGAGTGCCACTACGCAGCGGCCGACGTTGCCGAGTGGAATGGCCAGAACAAGACCGCTTCGATGATGAACAGCACCGAGTACTCGGCGGTCGGACACGGCCCGAAGGCCGGCATCACGTGCGCGAGCTGCCACAATATC